>JAXDPR010000188.1:0-3147 GCA_034668265.1 Sphingomonadales bacterium | reverse complement strand
AGATCGGCGGGATGCCGATCCTGTGGCACATCATGAAAATCTATTCCGCCCACGGCGTGAACGATTTTGTGATCTGCCTTGGCTACAAGGGCTATGTGATCAAGGAGTTCTTCGCGAACTACTTCCTTCACACCGCCGACGTGACGCTCGACCTCGCCAAGAATTCAATGGAGGTCCACCGCGGCCGCAGCGAGCCGTGGCGCGTAACCTTGGTCGACACCGGACCGAACAGCCAGACCGGAGGACGCCTCAAGGCCGTACGCGAGTATATTCGTCCTGACGAGCCCTTCTGCTTCACCTATGGCGATGGCGTCGCCGACGTCGACATCACCACGGAGATCGCTTTCCATCGGAAGCACGGCCGCAAGGCGACGATCATGGCGGTCGCTCCTCCTGGACGCTTCGGCGCGCTCGAGTTCGAGGGCGACGCGGTGCGCGCTTTCCGTGAAAAGCCGGCCGGTGACGGCGGGCTGATCAACGGCGGCTTTTTCGTGCTCGAGCCGTCGGTCTTCGATCTCATTCCTGGGCTGAAGACACATTGGGAGGAAGAACCGCTCGAAGCGCTCGCCGGCTCGGGCGAGCTGGTCGCCTTTAGGCACACCGGCTTTTGGCAACCGATGGATACGCTGCGCGACAAGCTTTACCTTGAGGAGCTGTGGCAGCGGAAACCACCGTGGAAGTGCTGGTGAATCCCGGCGCCTGGTCCGCCAAGCGCGTCCTGGTCACCGGCCACACCGGCTTCAAGGGCGGCTGGCTGGGCCTTTGGCTGCATCACCTGGGTGCGGACGTCACGGGCCTTGCGCTCGACCCGCCAACCGACCCCAGCTTCTTCGAGCAGACCAGGCTCCAGGAGCTCGTCCGCCACGAGATCGTCGACGTGCGCGATCCTGCACGCACCGAGGCGCTGATCGCCGACGTCGGGCCGGAGATCGTCTTCCATCTCGCCGCCCAACCGCTGGTTCGCTACTCCTACGACCATCCGATCGAGACCTATGCGACCAACGTCATGGGAACTGTCCACGTGCTCGAGGCGTGCCGCAAGACCGACAGCGTCAGGGCAGCGGTCTGCATCACGACTGACAAATGCTATGAGAATCGCGAGTGGGTGTGGCCCTACCGCGAAATCGATCCGATGGGCGGCTACGACCCCTATTCGAGCAGCAAGGGAGCGGCCGAGCTGGTCATTTCCGCCTACCGCCGCTCCTATCCCGAAGGCCCGCTGATCGCGTCGGTGCGCGCTGGCAATGTCATCGGCGGAGGCGACTGGGCCCTCGACCGCCTCGTCCCCGACATCGTCCGCGCGATGCTGCGTGGCGAGGCCGTCCAGGTCCGCAATCCGGCGTCGATCCGGCCGTGGCAGCATGTGCTCGAAGCTCTCGGGGGCTATCTCACCATCGCTGAGCGCTTGCTCGCCGCCGACGAGAAGGTCGCGACCGCGTTCAACTTCGGCCCGTCGGACGACGATACCCAGCCGGTCGGCTGGGTCGTGGAGCGGATGCTGCAAAGCTGGGGCGGCGGCGAGTGGGTCAAGCCGGAAGGCGCGCAGCCGCACGAAGCGACGCTGTTGCGGCTCGACTGCAGCAAGGCCCGCGCCGAGCTTGGCTGGCGGCCGCGATTCCGGCTTCAGGACGCACTCGACAAGGTCGTCGAGTGGCACAAGAATGTTGCGGGTGGCGGCGACGCGCGGGCGATCAGCCTCGCCCAGATCGACGATTACATGGCCCGCGGCTAGGCCGCGCCCAGCACCCTGGCCGCCTCGAACGCCTGCCAGATGGCGTCATCCGACGCCGCGTCGCGCGGCAGCGTTGCCCGTTCCAGCTGGGCGCGCTCGTCGAGCAGGATCGGCTTGTACTCGCTGGGATTGTGCTTCTTGTCGCTCTGCCAGTAGCGGAAGAAGTCGTCGCGCTGGACTTCGCCCAGACGGTCCGCAAGCTGCGGAAGCTCGCCGAGGGTCGCGAGCAGGTCGCCCGACAGCGCCAGGACCCGAGGATGCCCGCCGAGGCTTGGATGGAGCCGTTCGCTGAACGCGACCGCCGCCAGGCAACCCACTCCGACGCCCACCCCGTGAGTCACGCCATAGCCGGTGCAGCTCTCGAGCGCGTGGCCGAAGCTGTGCCCGAAGTTGAGTAGCAGGCGCTCATTCTGGTCGAACTCGTCGACCTCGATGAACCATTTCTTCGCGCCCAGGCTGAGCTCGATCATCTGCTGGACGCCACCGTCGCCAAGCGCGACATATTGATCAAAGCAGTCGCCGCCGCGCGCAAAGCAGATCTTCGCCGCCTCGCAGCGCCCGGCCGCTATGTGCTCGGGCGGAAGCGTCTCGACCGCGGCGACGGGCACGATGATCTCGTCGGGCGGATAGAAGGAGCCGACCAGATTCTTGAACGCGCCGACGTTGATCGAGCTCTTGCCGCCAATGCAGCTGTCGACCATCGCCAACAAAGTCGTCGGCAGGAAGGTCCATTTGACGCCTCGCATGTAGACGGTGGCGACGAAGCCGGCGATGTCCTGGACGACGCCGCCGCCGAGAGCGACGATCCGACCGCTCCGCGCCAGGCCCTGCTTGCGGCATTCCTCGATCAACGGCCCAACAGCCTGGAATTCCTTCGCTTCTTCGGTCGCATTGATGAAGATAATCGGCCGGTCCGTCCCTTTGAGCTCGTCGCGAAAGAAGGAATCGGCGAGGATCAGCGACCCTTCGCACGCCGCCACCGCGTCGCGCACCGATGCGTCGGTAATCCGCACCGGATGACGCCCGCTCGACGACTGGATCTCAAACAAGTCGCGCATTCTGGAATCCTAGGTCGACCGCGACGAACTGGCCGGTGATGCTGGTGTTGGCTGCTGAGCAGAGGAAGGCGACCAGCGCGGCAACGTCGCCGAGGGCGGCGAGCCGGTTGAACTTCGTCATTCCGGCAATTCGCCCGATCTGCTCGGGCGTAAGGTTCTGCCGGGTCATCGGAGTGTCGATTGCGCCCGGCAGCACCGCGTTGACCAGGATTCCGCGCTCCGCGAGGTCGGTTGCGGCCGACAGCACCAGCCCCTGCAGCGCAGCCTTCGATACCATGTAGGACAGCTTGTTGGGCCGGGCGACGGTCTGCCACACCGAGCTGATCACGCACAGCCGCGCGCCGCTCGCTAGCCGGT
>JAXDPR010000187.1:0-14434 GCA_034668265.1 Sphingomonadales bacterium | reverse complement strand
GGATCTGCGCACTTACCTCAAGGAGCTGCCAGGCATGAGTGCGTTCGTGCTCGACGAGGGCGACGTGTTTCACACCTATTCGACCTATGCGCGCGGCCTCGATGCGCTGTGGGGCATGTACCAGTGGCTCGACCGAGCGCCGCTCGGCCGCAACGAGACCGGCCCGTGGTGGAAGCGGCTGGACGAGTACGGGGCGCTGTAGATAGCAAAAGGGCGGCTGGAGCGATCCGGCCGCCTCTTTTTGTGGCTTGCGTCCGCGCGGAAGCTGCACTAACACTGAACCACATGGTTCAGTTTAATTCAACGAGTCTCGACGCATCCTTTGCCGCTTTGTCGGACGCGACACGGCGGGGGGTGCTCGCACAGCTCGGCCGGGGGGATGCGTCGATCAGCAGTCTCGCCGACCGGTTCCACATGACGCTGACTGGCATGAAGAAGCATGTCCACGTGCTGGAGCGGGCGGGGCTGGTGACGTCCGAGAAAGTGGGGCGGGTGCGGACCTGCCGGCTCGGGGAGGGCGCGCTCGCGGCTGAGGCCGAGTGGATCGACGCGCAGCGCAAGCTTTTCGAGGCGCGTTTCGCCGCGCTCGACACGATCATCGAGGACATGAAACAGGAGGAAGCGAATGGATCAGCAAACAAATAAGGCGGCGCTCAACCCGACCAATGTCGAGCGGCTTTCAGACCGGGAGCTCGCCGTCACGCGGCTGTTCGACGCGCCGCCGCGCCTGGTGTTCAAGGCGTGGAGCGACGCATCTCTGTTCCGGCGCTGGTGGATGCCGGCGTCGTCGGGCGTCAATCTGGTCGGCTGCGACATGGATGTGCGCACCGGCGGCAAGTACCGGCTGGAGTTCGCAGCCGGCGACCAGACCATGGCCTTCTTCGGCAAATATCTCGACGTCGTGCCCGAACAGCGCATCGTCTGGACCAATGACGAGGGTGAGGATGATGGGGCGGTGACCACCGTCACCTTCGAGGACCAGGGCGGGAAGACGCTCGTGACGTACCACGAAACCTACCCGTCGAAAGAAGCGCTCGAGGAGGCGATGTCGGGCTCTGCGGCCGGGCTGCCGGAGCAGTTCGAGCAGCTGGCGGAGCTGCTGGCTACCGCGGAAGCGTAAGCGGCGAGCCTTCGGGCAAAGAAAAGGGCGGCTCGGGATGTCCCGGCCGCCCTTCTTCTTGCGTCCTTGCGAGCAGAGCGAAGCAATCCAGCTGGATCGCCACGGCGCTGCGCGCCTCGCGATGACGACTACCTCTTGCTGAACTGGAAAGAACGCCGAGCCTTGGCCCGGCCGTACTTCTTGCGTTCGACAACGCGGCTGTCGCGGGTCAGGAACCCGGCCTGCTTGACCACCGTGCGAAGCGTCGGCTCGTAGCGGGTCAGCGCCTGGGCGATGCCGTGCTTGACCGCTCCGGCCTGGCCCGAAAGGCCGCCGCCGATGACGGTCGCAACCACGTCATACTGGCCGCGGCGATCGGAGACGTCGAACGGCTGGTTGATGACCAGGCGCAGCGTCGGGCGGGCGAAATAGGTTTCCTGCTCGCGGCCGTTGATGACGATCTTGCCCGAGCCGGGCTTCAGCCAGACGCGAGCGACGGCGTCCTTGCGGCGGCCGGTGGCATAAGCGCGGCCTTGCTTGTCGAGCTGCTGCTCGCGAAGCACGGCCTGGATCTGCGGGCCCTGGGTTGAGACGCCGTGATCGCTGACCTGCTCGTCGCGATCGCGACGGCCGTCACCCCTGGGTGCGGCGGGCGCGGCTTCGGCGGCAGTGGACGGAGTCGCCGCATCGGCAGCTTCGGCAACTTCGGCAACCGGAGCCTCGGGCTTCGGATTCGTGAGTTCGCCCAGATCGGAAAGGGACTTCTTGTCGGCCATTATGCGCCCACCTTGTTCTTGCGGTTCATCGACGCGACGTCGAGGACTTGGGGATTCTGGCCGCCGTGCGGATGCTCGGCGCCGGCGTAGACATGCAGCGCGCGCATCTGGTCGCGGCCCAAAGGTCCGCGCGGGATCATGCGCTCGACCGCCTTTTCAAGCACGCGCTCGGGGAATCGGCCCTCGAGCACCTTGCCCGCGGTGATCTCCTTGATCCCGCCAGGATAGCCGGTGTGCTTGTAATAGATTTTCTGGTCGAGCTTGCGTCCGGTGAAGCGGACCTTGTCGGCGTTGACGATCACGACATGGTCACCGCAATCGACGTGGGGGGTGAAGCTCGGCTTGTGCTTGCCGCGCAGGATGTTGGCGACGATCGTCGCGAGCCGGCCGACGACCAGGCTCTCGGCATCGATCAGATGCCATTTCTTGTCGACCTCGGCCGGCTTGGCCGACTTGGTCGTCTTCATCAGCGCCTTCATGGCTTGCGAGAACCTCTCTGGAAACGAGAAAAGCGGCACTCACAAGCGCCGCCGTCGGATGCCTAATTGCGGTTGGGTGCCAAAAAGTCAAGCAAATCCGGCCTGTTCCAGACGGGTAAAATCATACCCTGTAATGAATGTACGGCTGCGTAACGAGTGGAACGGCGAGCGCCGCCCAGCCGTTTCAGCAGCAACACGAAAACGGGAGGAATGACATGTATATCGGTCTTGGCGGTTTGTTGATCCTGATCCTCATCTTGTGGCTACTCGGGGTGATCTGAACCCGATTTCATTTCAAAGCCTCGCCCGCGGCGGAGCCGTCCGCCGCGGGCGAAGTGCGTCCAGGGCTCTCGCGGATGAGGTGGCGGAGGCGCCCATTCAAGTCCAATTTGCGCTACGGCCGCGTTGCCTCGGGGGCCGCGGAGCTTTAATCAGCTCCAGCCTACCCCCCGATTCCCGCCACCGAGAGAATTTCCGTGCCGAGACGCGTCAAGGACTTCATCGACATCAGCGAGTATACCTCGCTCAATGACCTCATCCGTTATCTTGAAACGATCCGCGACAATCTCCCGCCGGAGCACCAGGCCGAGCTAAAGATCCGCGGCGACGAGGTGTTCGGCCGCCGCCTGACGGTGACCTATTTCCGCGAGCAGACGCCCGAAGAAGCGGAGCTTGAGAACAAATATGCGGCTGGCGACCCGGACGGCGCGGACATCGAGGATTTGCGGCGCAAGCTCGAGGACGTGCCCTACAAGCTCGGCAAGGCGAAGGGCCGCTAGCTTTACCTCCTAGTGACGCTGTCCTCGACCCAATTGGCATAAGCGCCGAGGGCGTTCTCGATCGGCCATGCGGTGACGCAGGGCACGTCGTAGCTGTGCAGTGCCGCGATGCGGCTGATCAGCTCGCCGGCGCGCTCGCCGCTGGTCTTGAAGATGGCCGCGACCTCGTCGCTGGTCTCGACCGCGCCTTTCCAGCGGTAGATGGACCGCACAGCGCCGAGGATGTTGACGCAAGCGGCGAGACGCTCTTCGACCATTGCCTGGCCGATGCGCTCGGCCTCCTCGGCATCGGCAAAGACCGCGTAGACGGAGATGATTGTCATGCGCGCCGCGCGCCGAGCTCGTGCGCGCCCCACACGGTCGCGGCGAGAAGCAGTGCTCCGGTTGCCTGGTGGAGGACTGCGAGCCAGATCGCGATCCCCGAGAGCACCGTCAGGATGCCGAGCAGGACCTGGGTGCCGAACGCCGAATGGATGGCGATCGAGGCGGGCCGCGCGCCATCGACCCGGCGGACTTTGCGCGCGAAAACGACCAGGACCGCAACGACGACCCATGCCCACCAGCGGTGCATGAAGTGGAGCAGATAGGGGTCGTGGGTCATGGCGAAACCCACTCCGTGCGACCAGTCGATGCCTTGCGGCACGAAATGCCCGTTCATATCGGGCCAGCTGCTTGAGAGATATCCCGCGCGGAAGCCCGCGACCCAGGCGCCGAGAAGCAGTTGGATGGCCAGCGTGCCGAGCGCGAGCGCGCCCCAGCCGGTCAACCGGGCGGGCCGGGCATCGGGCTCGCGAAGGTCAAGCGCGGTCCAGATCAGGGCAGCGAACAGGAATGAAGCAAAAAGCAAGTGGGCCGAAAGGCGGTAGGGGCTGACTTCGGTGCGGCCTTCGAGGCCGGACATGACCATGAACCAGCCGACCGCGCCCTGTAGGCCGCCGAGGACGAACAAAGCGGCAAGGCGCCAGCCATAGCCTTTCGGGATTTCGCGGCGGACCGCGAACCAGGCGACGCCGGCGAAAAAGACCAGCCCGAGAATCCGGCCGAGGAGGCGGTGCACCCACTCCCAGAAGAAGATGAACTTGAACCCGGCCAGGGTCATTCCGGCAGGTCCGGCGACCTGGATGAATTGCGGCGTCCGGCGGTAGAGGTCGAACTCATGCTGCCACTGGGCATGCGTCACTGGCGGGATCGCGCCGCCGACCAGGTTCCACCGTGTGATCGACAGGCCGCTCTCGGTCAGCCGGGTGATGCCGCCGACCACGACCATGGCGAACACCAGCCCGGCGACGAGGAAGAGGAAGCGCGAGATGACGAGCGGGCGAGCGCTTGGCGCGGCCTGCGTTTCGGCCGGAGAGGTGAGCATGGAATCCATCGGCGTGCGCCTATTCGCGTCCAGAGAGCCATGGGGCAAGCGCGAGATTAGCCCCATGATATATTGTAACCTCAATTTTGCTCGCCTATATCCGCGGCGGCATGGCATCGCATCCGATTCGTTCCTACCGTCTAGATCGCGTCGCAATGGGTCTGTCGGGCCTTTGTGCGGTGCATTGTGTCGCAACGGCGATCCTGCTGGGCGTGCTGGCGTCGGCCGGCAGCCTCCTCGGCAAGCCCATCGTCCACGAGGTCGGCCTCAGCCTGGCGATGATCATCGGCGCGGTCGCGCTTGGGCGCGGCGTGCGCGATCATGGTTTTGTCATGCCCGCCGCCGTTGGAGTCATCGGCCTTGCGACCATGGCCTATGCCATGACGCTGCATGAAAGCGGCTACGAGCCGGTGGTGACCATCGTCGGCGTTCTGATCCTGGCGCTTGGGCACCGCCTCAACATGAGGGCGAGCGCGCGCCTCGTCTGATTCCTTGCCCGTCGGGCGGGCAAGGACTATTTTCGTCCACACCGCTCATGACCAGGCACGATCACCAGCTCCACCAGGGCGACTCGCTAACTGCCGCGGCGCGCGAGCGGCTGACCCTTCAGGGCGAGCAATGGACCGGGATGCGCGCGGCGGTGTTCGAGGCGCTCGCGAGCTTCGAAAAGCCGGCGAGCGCCTATGACGTCGCCGAGCAGGTGTCGAAATCACAGGGGCGGCGGGTTGCCGCCAACAGCGTCTATCGGATCCTCGACCTGTTCGTCGGCGCCAATCTCGCGCGGCGGGTCGAAAGCGCCAACGCCTACGTCGCCAACCAGCACCCTGGATGCCTGCACGATTGCATCTTCCTGATTTGCGACAATTGCGGGCAGGCCGTTCATATCGACGACGATAACCTGACCAAGGGTGTCCGCGAGGCCGCGAAAGGCGCCGGCTTCTCCGCGCCCCGCCCGGTGATCGAAGTGCGCGGCACCTGCGGGGACTGCGACGATAAGTGAAGGGCGCCGCGGACTGGCCGCGACGTCCCTGATTCAGCCTTTGCTTTAGAGCCTGCTGCCGCCCGAGGCGTCGATCACCTGGCCGGTGACCCAGCCGCTGTCAGGACCGGCGAGGAAGCCGGCGACGCGCGCGATATCGTCGGTCTGACCGATCCGCTTCAGCGCCTGCATCTGCTTGACCTGAGCCTTCCCCTCGTCAGTGCCGATGAAGCCCACCGCCATGTCGGTGTCGATCGCGCCGGGGGCGATGGCGTTTACCCGGATGCCGCGCTCGCCGAGCTCGGCTGCGAGGTAGCGGGTCAGCGTATCGACCGCGCCCTTGGTCAGGGCATAAGCGGTCGCACCCGGGAAAAAGTTCTTCGCAACAATCGAGCTGGTGAACAGGACGCGCGCATCGTCGGCGAGCGAGCCGATCAGGCCAGAGGTCACCTGATAGGGCGCGCGGACATTGACCGCGAGCAATCGTTCCAACCCGGACACGTCCTTTTCCCCAAGCGGTGCCTGATCGAGAATGCCGGCATTGTTGACGAGGACGTCGAGCTTGCGGTTGCCGAGCTTCGCCTTGACGTCGGCGACCAGGCGATCAGTCGATTCAACGTCCTCGAGATTGGCCGCGAGCGCTTCGGCGGAGCCGCCGGCCTGCTCTATCTCGCCGACCAGCGCTTCTGCGCTGTTCGAGGAGCGGTTGTAGTGAACGAACACGTGGGCGCCGTCGGCAGCGAGGCGCTTGGCGATGGCACGGCCGATCCCGCGCGAGGCGCCGGTGACGAGGGCAGTCTTGTTGGCAAGGGGCTTGGACATGAGACACTCCTGTTGAAGGCACAGGAGAAATGGATAGTCCGGACCAATAGTTCAATATATCCGAACAATGAAATATTGGATTTTTCGAAAATCCTTCTACATCAGCAGCATGGCCCGTTTCATTCATCCCAACCTCAACGACGTGCCGTTGGCGAGCATGCTCCATGCTTTGTCCGACCCAACCCGGCTTGAGATTGTTCGCAGGCTCGATAACGACCTCGCCGGTGAAGACGAAGGGCTGGCTTGCGGCTGCGCGGCGCCCGACGGCCTGCCGCGAGCGACGATGTCGAACCATTTTGACATCCTCCGCGGGGCCGGAATCATCGAATGCCGCAAAGTCGGCACCAAGGTCATCAACCGGTTGCGTCGCGAGGAGCTGGACGAACGCTTCCCCGGCTTGCTCGACGCGGTTCTCGGCGCGGAAATCTCGGCGCGGTGAGCAATCCCTGAGCAATCGCTGAAATCGTCCCGGCGCGAGGCCCTGCGGGTGACTTCCGGCAAGCTTCCGCGTAAGCCCCCGGCGCGATGAGTGACCGTCCCGACACACCGCTGCTCGACAACGTGCAATATCCCGCCGAGCTGCGCGCTTTAAGCAAGGACCAGCTGCCGCAGCTTGCCGACGAGCTTCGGCAGGAGGTGATCTCCGCGGTCTCGGCTACCGGCGGGCATCTTGGATCGGCGCTCGGTGTTATCGAGCTGACCGTCGCGCTCCATTATGTGTTCGACACGCCCGAGGACAAATTGATCTGGGACGTTGGGCACCAGGCCTATCCGCACAAGATCGTCACCGGCCGGCGCGAGCGGATCCGCACGCTTCGCCAGGGCGGGGGCCTCAGCGGTTTCACCAGGCGCGCGGAGAGCGAATACGATCCGTTCGGGGCGGCGCACAGCTCGACCTCGATTTCGGCGGCGCTCGGCTTTGCAATCGCCAACAAGCTCTCGGACGCGCCCGGCAAGGCGGTTGCGGTGATCGGCGACGGCGCGCTCTCCGCCGGCATGGCCTATGAGGCCATGAACAATGCGGCGGCGGCCGGGAACCGGCTGATCGTCATCCTCAACGACAATGACATGTCGATCGCGCCGCCGGTGGGGTCGCTGCGAAACAGCCTGGCGCGGCTCGTGTCCTCGACCAAGTATCTGACGCCGCGCAAGCTCGCGCAGAAGCTGGCGCGGGCGATGCCCGACCCGCTGCACAGCGGCCTTAGGCGCATGGAGGAATATACCCGCGGCTGGCTGACCGGCGGCACGCTCTTCGAGGAGCTGGGTTTCTATTATGTCGGGCCGGTCGACGGACATGACGTCCGGGCGCTGGTCGAGGTGCTGGAGAATGTCCGCGACGCCGACATCGGCCCGATGCTGGTCCATGTCGTGACCAAGAAGGGCAAGGGCTACGCGCCGGCAGAGAATGCCGCCGACAAATATCACGGCGTGGTGAAGTTCGACGTCGTCTCGGGCGTGCAGGCCAAGCCAGCGCCGGGAGCGCCCAGCTACACCAGCGTCTATGCCAAGGCTTTGGGCGCGGAGATGGCGCGGGATGAGAAGGTCGTGGCGATCACCGCCGCGATGCCGTCGGGCACTGGCCTCGACAAGGTCGCGGAAGCCTTCCCCGACCGCGTGTTCGACGTCGGCATCGCCGAACAGCATGCGGTAACATTCGCCGCGGGGCTGGCCGCGCAGGGCTATAAGCCGTTCGCGACCATCTATTCGACCTTCCTTCAGCGCGCCTATGACCAGGTCGTCCATGATGTCGCGATCCAGAATTTGCCGGTGCGATTCGCGATGGACCGGGCGGGGCTGGTCGGCGCCGACGGCGCGACGCACGCCGGGTCGTTCGATCTCGCTTACCTCTGCACCCTGCCCAATTTCGTCGTGATGGCCGCGGCCGATGAGGCCGAGCTCTGCCACATGGTCCACACCATGGCGCTGCACGACAGCGGGCCGATCGCGGTGCGCTATCCGCGCGGCGAGGGCCGGGGCGTGCCGCTTCCGGTTGCGCCGCTGGCGTTCGAGATCGGCAAGGGCCGCATTGTCCGCGAGGGCAAGACGGTCGCGATCCTGTCGCTCGGGACGCGGCTCGAGGAAGCCGAGAAGGCGGCGGACGAGCTGGAGGCGAAGGGACTGTCGACGACGGTTGCCGACCTGCGCTTTGCCAAGCCGCTCGACAGCGAGTTGATCCGCAGGCTGCTGACCACGCATGAGGTCGCGGTGACGGTCGAGGAGGCATCGATCGGCGGGCTCGGCGCGCATGTGCTGACGCTGGCCAGCGATGAGGGACTGGTCGACGCGGGCCTCAAGATCCGCACGATGCGGTTGCCCGATAGCTTCCTCGAGCATGACAAGCCCGAGAAGCAATATGACGAAGCACGGCTCAACGCGCCGCACATCGTCGAGACGGTGCTGAAGGCGCTGCGGCGCAACAGCGTCGGCATCGAGGAGGTGCGGGCGTAGCCAAGCTCCGCGCCGACCAGCTACTGGTAAGCCGCGGGCTGGCCGATAGCCGGACTCGGGCGCAGGCGTTGATCATGGCCGGCGCGGTGTTCAGTGGCGAGCGGAAGCTCGCCAAGGCTGGCGATATGCTCGTCGAAGACGCGCCGCTGGAGGTGCGCGGCAAGGACCATCCGTGGGTGTCGCGCGGGGGGATCAAGCTCGACCACGGCCTCACCCATTTCGGGATCGACGTGACCGGCGCGGTGGCGCTTGACGTCGGCAGCTCGACCGGTGGGTTCACCGACGTGCTGCTCTCGCGCGGCGCGGCCAAGGTCTACGCGGTGGACGTCGGCACTAACCAGCTGGCATGGAAGCTGAGGCAAGACCCGCGTGTAGTCGTGCACGAGCAGACCAACGCCCGGAGCCTCGATGCCGCCATCATCCCCGAGCCGGTGGACATCGTCGTCTGTGACGCGAGCTTCATCGGGCTCGCCAAGGTGCTCGAGGCGCCGCTGAAGCTTGCCAAGAGGGGAGCGAAGTTGGTCGCGCTGGTCAAGCCGCAGTTCGAGGCCGGGCGCGAGGAAGTGGGGAAGGGTGGCGTCATTCGCGATCCAGAGGTGCATGAGCGCGTCTGCGCCGAGGCGCGAACCTGGGTCGAAACGCAGGGTTGGACGGTACTTGGCATCGAGCCCAGCCCGATCACGGGACCCGAAGGCAATGTCGAATTCCTCCTTGGCGCCCAAAAAAACTGAAGCCCAGAAAATTGGGGATAGCTGAGGGACTTGGGGATAGGTTTCCGCGCCAGGGTGGCGAATTCCGCCACAAGTCCCTATTTCCGCGCCGAAAGGGAGTGTGTTCGATGCAGTCCGAGAACCGGATGTTCGACGACATGGTCAAGATGATGAACGGCCTCGCGGGCACCTTCGCCGGCATGGGTCGCGAAGCCGAGTCTTCAGCGCGCGAGAAGTTCCGCGAGTGGATGGCGGGTAGCGATTTCGTTGGCCGCGACGAGTTCGAGGCCGTCAAGGCGATGGCCGCAGTAGCGCGCGACGAGAACGAGATCCTGAAAGCCCGCATCGCCGCGCTCGAAGCCAAGGTCGCCGGGCCGGCGGCGGGAGCCGCGAAGCGCGCGGGCGCTAAGTCCTCCGGGGCGAAGCCGGGAGCGTGATCCTGAGCGAGGAAGAAATCCAGGAAGAGCGGGACGACGGCGCGCCGATCGAGGTGCTCGAGCAATATTTCGCGGCTCGCGGCTGGGCCTGCGAACGCACCGCCGAGGGCGAGATCGTCGCCTCGGCCACCGGGAGCTGGGCGCAGTACGAGCTGCGCGGCGTATGGCGGCCCGAGGACCAGGTGCTCCAGTTCCTCGCTTTCCCCGACATCAAGGTCGGGCCCGAGAAGCGCACTGCGATCTTCGAGGCGTTGAGCCTCATCAACGAGCAATTGTGGCTCGGCCATTTCGAGATGTGGTCAGGCTCCGGCCTCGTCGTCTTCCGCCACTCGACCATCCTCGACGCGCGCGAGGGCGAGGGGCTGAGCCTCGAGCAGGCCGAGGCGATCGCAGAAGCGGCAGTCGAGGAGTGCGAGCGCTTCTACCCCGTGTTCCAGTTCGTGCTTTGGGGCGGCAAGTCGCCAGGCGAGGCGATCGCCGCGGCGCTCATCGACACGCATGGCGAGGCTTAGGGGCGGCGAAGCATGATGGGCACCTTGCAGCTTCCGGCACCGACGTGGTTCGTCGGCTCCGGCAACATGGGCGGAGCGATGCTCGATGGCTGGCGTCTTGGCGGCATCGATCTCGCACCAGTCACGGTCATCCGGCCGAGCGGGAAAGCGGTCGACGGCGCGCGTGTCGTTACCAGCGCCGGCGCGGCCGGCCCGCCGCCCCGGATGGTCGTCCTCGCCTTCAAGCCCCAGAAGCTCGACGAGATCGCACCCGAGCTGCGTCAGCGCCTCAGCGCCAGGACGCTTGTCGTGTCGATCCTCGCGGGCGTCGAAGTGGCGAGCCTGAGGCAGCGTTTTCCGGGCGTCGGCGCGATCGTCCGGGCGATGCCCAACTTGCCCGTCGCCGTCCGCCGCGGGGTCACCGGGCTCTACAGCGACGGTGCGGACGACGCTTTGCGCGAGGAGTTGGGCAACCTCTTTGCGGCGCTCGGTTTCGCGATGTGGATGACCGATGAAGCGCGGCTCGCGGCGCTGGGCTCGGTGGCCGGAGCAGGACCCGCCTATGTCGCGCGCTTCATCGAGGCGCTGGCAAAGGCGGGCGTGCAGCGGGGGCTCAGCGACGATATCGCCGCCACGATTGCCCGCGAGACGGTGCTCGGCACTGCGTGGATGGCGGCCACGACCGGCGAGGACATGGAGTCGATCGCTCGCCGCGTCGCCAGCCCGAAGGGCACGACCGAAGCCGGGCTTGCCGTGCTCGACGGCGATGACCGGGTGCTGGACCGCCTGATCCAGGTGGCGATCGACGCCGCCGCGCGCCGGAGCCGCGAAATTGCGGAAGAGGCGAAGGCCGGCGCTCCGCTTGCCGAGGCAACGCGCCTGCACTAGGCGCGTTTCACCTCCGTAACAGGACAAGCATATGGCTGAGCTTCAGGGCACGTTCGACGACCGCGACGGCTGGATCTGGCTCGACGGCCAGATGGTCCCGTGGCGCGACGCGCGCGTCCACGTGCTGACCCACGCGCTCCACTATGCGAGCAGCGTGTTCGAAGGGCAGCGCGCCTACAATGGCGAGATCTTCAAGCTCAACGAGCACAGCGAGCGGCTCCATAAGAGTTCGCGGCTTCTCGGCTTCGAGCTGCCGTGGTCGGTCGACGAGATCAACGCCGCCTGCGAGGAAGTGCTGAAGGTCAACGGTTTCACCGACGCCTATATGCGCCCGCTCGCATGGCGCGGATCGGAATCGATGGGCGTAGCGCCGGGCAAGACCCAACCGCACCTCGCCATCGCCGCGTGGGAATGGGGCAAATATTACGAGCCGCGCGAGAGCGCGAACGGAATTCGCCTCGATATCGCACCGTGGCGGCGGCCGGCGCCCTACACCGCGCCGACCGAATCCAAGGCTTCGGGCCTCTACATGATCTGCACCTTGTCGAAGCAGCATGCCGAAAGCCGCGGCTATAATGATGCGCTGATGTTCGATTGGCGCGGGCGCGTCGCCGAGGCGACCGGCGCGAACGTCTTCTTCGTCCGCGAGAACGAGCTGCACACGCCAACCCCCGACTGTTTCCTCGACGGGATCACCCGGCGGACGGTCATGGACTTGGCTGAGCGCCGCGGAGTCGCGGTCAAGGAGCGGGCGATCTGGCCGGAGGAGCTCGAGACATTCGAGCAGATGTTCCTGACCGGCACGGCGGTCGAGGTCACGCCGGTCAAGTCGGCCGGTCCGTGGAACTTCGAAGTCGGCGACAACCTGACCCGCCAGCTCGCCAAGGACTATGACGACCTGGTCCACGGGCGAATCCCGAACGAGTGAGCGGCGAGCCGGGCCGAATTCGACTTCGCCCTTCCAACTCCGCTTTCGCTCGGTATAAACCCGCCCTCTCCCGCACATCGCGGATGCACCTGCTGGGGCGTCGCCAAGTGGTAAGGCACCGGTTTTTGGTATCGGCATTCGCAGGTTCGAATCCTGCCGCCCCAGCCAGCACGCATCGCGCCATGACCGGTTGGGCTTCGGGCAGGTTGGGGATTGGTCGATGAAGCTGCTGGTGACCGGAACCGAGGGACAGCTGGCCCGCAGCCTGGCCGAGCGCGCCCGGCACCATCCCGGAATCGAACTTGTTGCCTGCGGCCGGCCCGAGCTCGACCTCGAGGTAGCAGGCAGCGCGGCCGCGGCGATCACTCGCGGGGCGCCCGACATCGTCATCAACGCCGCCGCTTACACCGCCGTCGACCAGGCCGAGGACGAACCCGGACGCGCCTTCCGGATCAATGCCGACGCGGCGGGAGAGGTCGCGGCCGCCGCGGCGAATGTCGGAGCGGCGGTGATCCAGCTGTCGACCGATTACGTCTTCGACGGGCAGGGATCAGGTCCGTATCGCGAGGATGCTCAAGTCAATCCACTCGGCGTCTATGGCCGAAGCAAGCTCGCCGGAGAGGAGCAGGTGCGCGCCGCCAATCCACGCCACGCGATCGTCCGAACCGCCTGGGTCTACAGCCCGTTCAGCCGCAATTTCGTGAAGTCGATCATGGCCGCGGCCGGCGTCCGCGACAGGCTGACCGTGGTCGACGACCAGCGCGGCAGCCCGACCAGCGCGCTCGACCTTGCCGAAGGCCTGATGGCGATGGTCGACGCGGGTGGCGGATGGGGTGAGACCTACCATTTGGCAGGCCGAGGCGAGGCGAGCTGGTGCGACTTCGCTCGCGAGATCATGGACCAGTGCGCGGCGAACGGACTGCCGCACGTCCCCGTAGAGCCGATCCGAACCGAAGATTGGCCGACGCGGGCTGTCCGGCCGCGCAACTCGGTCCTGGATTCCGGCAGGTTCGAACAGGCGTTTGGCGCGGTCATGCCCGACTGGCGCTCGGCGACGCGCCAGCTTGTGGCGCGATTGGCCGCGGAAACGGACGCCTAAGCCAAAAAAAGAAGGGGCGGACCCGAAGGCCCGCCCCAAACCGACCGTCAAGCAACACGGTAAACCCTTGGTTACCGTTCCGACCGGGGCGGCTCATCACATTGGGAATTAATTAACCATGGGATGACATGCTCGTTTTACTGAACGGTCATTCGATTCAGGTGACGGCCAGTGCTTCTTCGTGGCGCAAGGGGGATCAAGTGAACTCTGTCGAAGTAAAGATGCTCGACATGCTGAAGCGCGGACGGGACGAGCATGGCATCGTCGCCGTCAAGGCCGAGTTCGAGGCCGAGGGCACGCGACCGGACGAGTTCCTGAGGCTGCTCGAGCTGGGGCGTCGCGCCGACCTCAAGGTGGCGCTCAAGATCGGCGGTTGCGAGGCGGTTTCCGACCTGCTCGCGAGCCGGCTGTACGGCATTGACTATATCATCGCGCCGATGGTCGAGACGCCTTACGCGCTCTCGAAGTTCATCGAGGCCAAGGACAAGATTTACGGCCGCGTCGACCATGCGACCCAGTTCCTCTTCAACCTCGAGACCGAGACGACGCTGCGCAACCTCGATTCGATGGTCGACATGGCGCGCGAAGGCGTCGTTGGGGTGGTGTTCGGCCGGGTCGATTTCACGCTTTCGCGCGGAATGGCGCGCGGCGCGATTAATGAGCGCTCGATCACCGACGCGGTCCTCCGCGTCGCCACGGCGTGCGCCGAGGCCGACCTCGAGCTGGTCGTTGGTGGGTCGGTGTCGACAGAGGCGGTCATCGCACTCCAAGAAATCCAGCGCATCCGTCTTGACCGGTTCGAAACCCGCAAGCTGATCTTCACGGGCGAGGCGATCCAGAGCACGGCCATCGTCGCCGGAATTCGCAACGCGGTTGAGTTCGAACTCGCCTGGCTCAAGAACAAGCGCGATTATTACGGTGCGATCGCCGCCGAGGACGATAAGCGGATCGCGATGATGGAAACCCGTCTCGCAAAGCCGGAGCCGGCGGTCTACGCGAGAGTTGCATAGTGGCGCGCCGGACGCCGGCAAATAAGCGCAACTGAAAGGCTTGGCCGCAAGGACCGGCGAGTTATACCCAAGAGGTGACGGCCCATGAATAAGCTCACCTCCCGGTCCCTTGCTGCAGAGTGGCCC
>JAXDPR010000186.1:0-3505 GCA_034668265.1 Sphingomonadales bacterium | reverse complement strand
CAGCTCGGCCAACGCGTGACCCTGCTCAAGGGCGGCCTCGGCGGTCGCGGCAACGCCAGCTACAAAAGCTCGACCAATCGCGCCCCGCGTCAGCACCAGACTGGCGAGGCGGGCGAGGAGTTGTGGGTGTGGCTACGGCTCAAGCTGCTCGCCGACGTCGGTCTCGTCGGGCTACCCAATGCCGGCAAATCGACCTTTCTCAATTCGGTCAGCAATGCCGGCGCGAAGGTCGGCGATTATCCCTTCACCACGCTCCGCCCGCAGCTCGGCGTCGTCCGCCACAAGGGCCGCGAGTTCGTGCTCGCCGATATCCCCGGCCTGATCGAGGGCGCGGCCGTGGGCGCCGGCGTCGGCGACCGCTTCCTCGGCCATGTCGAGCGCACTCGGCTCCTGCTCCACCTGATCGACGGGTCGGACGACGATCCGGTGGGCGCGTGGCGGATCGTCCGCGGCGAGCTCGACAGCTATGGCGCGGGCCTCGATGCCAAGCCCGAAGCGATCGCGCTGACCAAGGCCGACCTGCTCGACGACAAGCAACGCGGGAATATCGTGAAGGCGCTGGAGAAGGAGACCGGCGCGCGCATCTTCCCCATCTCCGCCCCTCTCGAGGACGGCCTCGAGCCGCTGCTCGACGCAATCATCCAGCGCCTCGGCGCCGCCGCCGAGGACGAGCGGCTCGAAGCCGCCGACCAGGGTTCCTGGTCTCCCCTATGAAGCTCGCGATTACGGGCGGCACCGGCTTCGTCGGTTCGCATTTGCTCGATGCCGCGCTCACCGCCGGTCATCGCGTCGCAGCGCTCACCCGCCGCGACCAGCAGCCGCGCGACGGCCTCGAGTGGGTCGCCGGCGACCTCCAGGACCGCGAGGCGCTTCGGCGGCTGGTCGACGGCGCAGACGCCATCATCCACGTCGCGGGCACGATTAGCGCCCCCAGCGCCGCGGCCTTCAAGAAGGGCAATGTCACCGGAACGCTGGCGATGCTCGCCGCGGCGACCGCCGGCGGGGTCCGCCGATTCGTCCACGTCTCATCCCTCGCTGCGCGCGAGCCCAAGCTGTCGCTCTATGGCGGCTCGAAGGCCAGGGCCGAGGAGCTGGTCCACAGCTCGGGCCTCGACTGGGCGATCGTCCGCCCACCCGCGGTCTACGGCCCCGGCGACAAGGAGACGCTCGAGCTGTTCCGAATGGCCAAGCTCGGGCTGATGTTGATGCCGCCCAGGGGCCGGGTGTCGGTGATCCACGCCGACGATCTGGCCCGCCTGCTGCTTGCGCTGGCCGGGCCCGCCGTCCCGTCGAACATCCTGATCGAGGCTGACGACGGCAAGCCTGGCGGCTGGTCACACCGCGAGTTCGCCCGCGCCCTCGCCGCTGCTGTCGGCACCAGGCCGGCGATCATTTCTTCTCCCGGAATGCTGCTTCGGCTGGCGGCGCGCGTCGATCAGTGGTGGCGCGGCGAGACGGCGAAGCTGACCACCGACCGCGCCGCCTATTTCTCCCACCGCAACTGGGTCGTCGAACCCAAGCGCGCCTGCCCGCCGAAGCTGTGGCGGCCCGAGATCGACACGGCCGAGGGCCTCATCCAGACCGCCGCCTGGTACCGCGAGCAGGGCTGGCTTTAGCGTCCGCTTTCGGCTTCATTGTGCATTGGCGCGACCGGGCTAAGGCTCGCCCGCACTTAGAGTGTGCCGCTGGGGGAAAGCATGAGAAAGTCGATCGCGATTGTGTGCGCGTTGCTTGTGCTGTCTGCACCGGCGCGCGGTAGCGACTATCTCTACGTCTGGGGCATGGAAACACGCGATCCCTCGACAGCGATGCCGCCGCCCAGCACCATGGGACGCAACTTCCTCGCAGTTTTCAACGTGCGCTCCGCTTCGCACGATTTCGGCAAGCTCATTGCAATGCTTCCGGTCGGCACGAAGGCGCAAATGGCGCATCACACCAATTACGACATGCCCCCAGACGGCCGTCTGTTCACCAGCGACTACATGTCCGGCGAAGGATATGTCATCGACGTGAGAGAGCCGCGGCGGCCCAGGCTGGTGGCGAGCTTCGCCGGCGCAGGACCCTATACGCATGCGCACAGTTTCGCGCGGCTTCCGGACGGCCACACGCTCGCAACCTATCAATTCAAGGGCGAACCCGACGTTGCCGCCGGGGCACTGGTCGAGTTCGATGAGACTGGAAAAGTGGTGCGCGCGAGCGACGCCGCCGACGCCGCCGTCGAGCCGTTCATTCGGCCCTACAGCCTCCTCGCGCTGCCGAAGATCGATCGGGTCGTGACGACCAGCGCGCCGATGTTGTCGACCCAGCAATCGAGTCATGTTTTCCAGGTCTGGCGCTTGTCAGACCTGAAGTTACTCAAGACTGTCCTATTACCGAAACCGGCGCATTACGCGGACGCGGTTTCGAAGAGCGCTTCCGAGGCGCGGCAACTCGAGGACGGCAAGACCGTATTGATCGTGACCGCCACCTGCGGACTATACCGGATCAGCGACCTGACCAGCGCCTCGCCGCGCGCCAGGTTCGTCTACGACTTCGGTTATCGCTCGTGTGGCGTGCCGACGGTCGTCGGCCATTATTGGATCCAGACCGCGATGAGCGGGCATGCGCTCGTCAGCCTGGATGTCAGCGATCCATCGCGCCCGATGGAAGCCGGTCGCCTGATGCTCGACGCCGATGCACTGCCGCACTGGGTCTCACGCGAGCCGCAAGGCAATCGAATTGTCGTGACAGGCTTCGGCTCACTTGCCACCCATGCGATCTTCGCGAGGGTCAATCGAACCAATGGAACGCTGGTGCTGGACTCCCGTCGCATCGATTTCGACCGGCACTGGCCCGACGGCTGGAATGGTCCCGCGATGCCGCACGGATCGCTCTTCAGCAACTGATCGGGCGGTGGGTCAGACGCCGATAGTCGGCACGGGTTGTCGTCAGTCAGCGGACCACGATGCGCGGTCAAACGCCGGGGCTTTTCTCAACGCTCTCAACGCCGTAGAAGCGTCGGAGCCAATCTTTGCGGGGGCTAAGCGATGGCAAGTATCACTCAAGATATTCCGGTTGCACCCAGTGCGGACGACCGCTTTTTCGTCCGCGGCGCCATCGTCATGGCGCTCACCATCGTCGCCGGTTTCTCGTTCCAGCATGCGATGGGCCGGTCGACCTTCGCTTCGCCGCCTTTGGTCCACGCCCATGCGATCATCTTCATGGGCTGGGTCGCCATTTACCTCACTCAGAACCTGCTGATCGGCGCAGGCCGCGTGGACATCCACCGCAAGCTCGGATGGATCGCTTTAGGCTGGATCTTCCCGATGGTCCTTTTGGGCTGCCTGGTGACTCTCGCCATGGTGCGCCGAGGTCAGGTGCCCTTCTTCTTCCGCCCGCTGCAGGTCCTCGTCTTCGACCCGATGACCCTCTTCACCTTCGCCGGGCTGACCCTCGCCGCGGTCACACTCCGCCGCCGCACCGACTGGCACCGCCGCCTGCATTTCTGCGGCATGTCGCTGCTGCT
>JAXDPR010000185.1:0-6317 GCA_034668265.1 Sphingomonadales bacterium | reverse complement strand
CGCTTGGGTGGCTTGTTCCATCCAAGCCAACCGAACGAGCACGCCGGCGTCACTACGCTCGGCGGCTCATGGCGAGCACGGCTCGCCATTCTTCGGGACGCACCGGCGCCACCGACAGCCGCGACTGGCGGATGAGCTCCATCTTCGCCAGCTTGGGCTCGGCCTTGATCTCGGCCAGCGTCACCGGCCGCGCCAGCGGCCGCACCGGCTCGACGCGAACCGAAACCCAGTTCGCATCCTTGGGGTCCGGGGCGGGCCCGCGCGTGACGCGCATGATCCCGACCACCGCTTTGTCGGACATGCTGTGGTAGAGGAACGCCTCGTCGCCCGCCTTCATCGCTTTCAGGTGCAGCCGCGCGGCATTGTTGCGGACGCCGTCCCATTCGGTGCCGCCGTCGCGCACCAAATCGGCCCAGCCGTAGCTCTCCGGTTCCGATTTCATCAGCCAGTAAGCCACTCGCAATGTCACCCTCCGGGACAGATTCGTTAGCGCGCCGACGAGCCGAGTTAAAGCGGCGGTGAATGCCTGTGGAAAACTCGATAAAACTGAATAATTTGAAAGGGTTCCGGATTCTACCCCGCGAGTCGCACAGCTCACCGCCGAACGCTTGGACTCGGCCAGCGCATCCCATATCTGGGTTCTAGCGAATGAGCAGGGAGCCCACAGCGCGTTAGACGCCGGGCTCCAGGGCAAGACGGACGAACATCCCCGCTGGGTTTCAAGTGCGCATTACGCGCCTCCAGCGGCCGTTCCTCCGCCAGGGTAGGGATACGATACATAGTGGTTAAGCTTCTCGGCGGGCGCGCTGCGTCCGCGGTCATCGGCTTTTTTATGTTGGCGATCGGCTCCAGCGCTTATGCGCAGGATGTCGCCGGCAGCGCGGCATCGCTGGTTCAGCCGGCGGTCGTCGCGACCGTCAGCAATGCCGTGAACCAGGCGCCGGTTGCCGCGCCATCGGTCACGGTCAAACTCGCTCCGGCGATGGCGACCCAGGCGGCCTGGCTCTACAAGGGCGGCTGGCCGCTCTATGCGATCGTCGAAAAGTTCGCGACCAGCGCGCAGCTGGACGAGCAGACCAACTGTCTCGCGACCGCCGTCTATTTCGAGGCTCGCGGCGAGACCGTCGAAGGCCAGCTTGCGGTCGCGCGGGTGGTCATGAACCGGGCTGCTTCCGGCCGTTATCCGCCCGACTGGTGCGGTGTGGTCAAGCAGCACGCGCAATTCTCCTTCGTCCGTCACGGCGAGTTTCCCTATGCGGATACGGCCTCGAGCGCGTGGCAACGGGCTGAGGCCATCGCCCAGCTCGCGGCTGCCAACATCGTCCCGAGCGTCGATCCGGACGTTCTCTGGTATCACGCCAATTATGTGGCGCCGTCGTGGGGCCGCCGCCTGGCGATGGTGCAGAAGATCGGCGCGCACATCTTCTACCGCGCCTGATCCGAATTAACCTGGAGGGGTGAAGGCGTCCCGGGCCGCAAGGTCCGGGGCGTCCTTTTTCGTCCCGGCGCAGCGGCAACCCGGCTCGGCGATAACCCAGTTCACAGGGGTTCGCAGGCGACTCAAACCCGTGCGAACATCAAGTCACGGATTTTCCAGTGGGAATTTTCGTGACGGGCCTGGGGAGGACGTGCCGGTGCTGAAGATTCTGATCGTCGAAGACGACAGCCAGCTGGCGGTGACGCTCAAATATCTTGTCGAGGACAATCCCCGCTACCGCGTCATTGCCATGGCCGAGGATGCCGACGGTGCGATCGCTGCGGCCGAGGCGCATGAGCCGGACCTCGTCCTGCTCGACCTTCACCTTGCCCACGGCACGACCGGCTTTTCCGTCGCGGTCCGGCTCAACGACCTCGGCGTCGCCTGCCTGTTCGTCAGCGGCAAGGCGCCGCGCTTCCCGATGCCCGACCTTGCCATCGGCTGCCTGATGAAGCCGTTCACCGCCGAGGACGTGCACCGCTCGCTTGCCGCCGCCGAGGATCTGCTGCGCGGCCGCGAGGCGCATCGGCCCAAGATGCCCGAGAATCTTACGCTCTACGAACCGAACGAGCCGCCGTCGCTGCCCGAGCCGGGCTTCATCCCGTCGAAGCGGTCGCTACGGACTCGGCTCGAACACTGGATCTCGAGCCACCAGCACTAGAGTCGCATATAGCCCTTGCGCGCCTCGCGCACGCCCAAGCTTTCGGCGGTAAGCGGCGCTCCGGCGTCGAGCAAGGCCTGGCGGCGGCCCTTGATCGCGGCGCCGCGCTGGACGTCCTCGAACCGCAGCGTGTCGTGGATGCAAGGGTGGGCGAGGGTTCGCTCGACGAACCCGGCGGTGCGCGGCCAGCGCGACGGATCGGGCGAGAAGCCAGCATATGCGGCGTTGCGGAAAAAGCTGGCGATGGCGATGTCGGCAAGCCCGATGTCGCCGAACAGGAAGCCGTCCACCGGCAGCTCGCGCTCGAGATAGTCTAGCGCCGCCGGCGCGTCCTCCTTGAGGGTCTTGTCGATGCGCGCCTGGTCGCCGAGCTCGCCCCATACCAGGGGATGGACGATCTTCTGGTAGAACAGGCCCCAGATGAAGATGTCCCCGAGGCGCGTGTCGGCGAACTCCTCAAACCACCGCGCCCGCGCGCGGTCCTTCGGGTCGCGCGGCAGCAGGGCGTGGCCCGGATAAGCTTCGTCGAGATATTCGCAGATCACGCTCGAATCGCTGACCGACAGCTCGCCGTCGATCAGCACGGGAATGCGACGGAGCGGGCTCAAACGCTCGAACTCGTCGCTTCCATAGAAGGGCGTAATTGGGTCGACCTCATAGCTCAGCCTTTTCAGGTTGATGCACGCCAGGACCTTGCGGACATAGGGGCTGACGAAGCTGCCGATGATGGTGAGCGGCCGGGCCATGAGTTGCACGATGCAACCTGCGCGCCGCCGCGACAAGCAGAGCTGGACACGCTGCAATTGTAGCGCTACAGATGTAGCGAACCTCAAGGAATAATCCCCGATGCGTATCCTGCTTCCATTCGTCATTGCTGTGTTGGCACTTCCTGCGCAGACTCATGCGGCGCAAAGCGTTTCCGTTTCGCCGTTCCGGTCGGTCGAGCTCAGGGGCGGCGGCGACGTCGAAATCGTCCCCGGGCCTGTCCAGCGCGTAATCCTGTTGACCGGCAGCACCGCCTTCACGAGCTTCACGGTTGAACATGGCGGCAAGCTGCGGATCGATGCCTGCAATTCGCGCTGCCCGCGCAATTATCCGCTCCACATCCGGATCGAAACGCCGCGGATGCCCGACGTGGCGATCCGGGCGGGTGGAAAGATCGTTGCGGGGCGCAGCTTCGCGCCGATGCGCGAGATCTCGGCCGCGGTTTCGGCAGGTGGGACTATCGACTTGCGCGCACTGGTCGCTGACGATGTCTCGGCCGCCGTTAACGCTGGGGGCGATATCTATGTCCGCCCGCGTTTGAGCCTGTCCGCGGCGGTCAATGCCGGAGGCGATATTCACTATTCAGGTCGTCCGAGAGTTTCCATGGCCGTATCCAACGGCGGCGACGTCCGGCGCGAGAACTGAGCGCGAACCCCTTCCGGGGCGGGTGACCTGATCCTATGGTCGGTTCGTGGGGCGAGCCGACCATGTCCTGGCGATCGATCAGGGGACGACCTCGACTCGCGCCATCCTGTTCGACGCCGAGGCGCGGGCGGTCGCGGTCGCCCAGCACGAGCTGACGCAGCATTATCCGCAGCGCGGCTGGGTCGAGCATGATCCCGAGGATATCTGGGAGGATGCGCTCGCCGTCGTCCGCCAGGTGCTCGACAATAGTGGCGTCGAGATTGGCCGCGTGGCCGGCATCGGAATCACCAACCAGCGCGAGACGATCCTGGTCTGGGACCGCGCGACGGGCGAGCCGATCCACCGCGCCATCGTGTGGCAGGACCGTCGCACCGCCGAGGAATGCGCGCGGCTCAAGGCCGAGGGCACCGAGCTGCTGGTCCGGTCGACCGCGGGATTGCTGCTTGATCCTTATTTCTCCGCGACCAAGATCGCCTGGATCCTCGACCATGTGACCGGAGCGCGCGAGCGCGCCGAGCGCGGCGAGCTCGCTTGCGGGACCATCGACTGCTTCCTGTTGTGGCGACTGACCGGCGGCGCGGTCCACGCGACGGACGTGACCAACGCCAGCCGAACCTCGTTGCTCGACATCAGGAGCGGGTCATGGGACGCGGAGCTGTGCCGCCTGTTCGGCGTGCCCGAACAGCTGCTTCCCGAGGTCCGCGACCATAGCGGCCTGTTCGGCACGACCGCGCCCGGCCTTCTGAATGCACAGCTGCCGATCGCCGGAATGGCCGGGGACCAGCAGGCGGCGCTGTTCGGCCAGGCCTGCTTCCACGAAGGCATGATCAAGTCGACCTATGGCACCGGCTGCTTCATGCTGGTGAACACAGGCGCCGAACCGGTCACTTTGCGGCAGCGGCTGCTGACGACGCCCGCCTACCGCTTCGCCGGTAAGACGACCTACGCGCTCGAAGGCTCGATCTTCGTCGCCGGGGCGGCGATCAAATGGCTCCGCGACGGACTCGGCGTGATCGCTGACGCATCGCAGACCGACAGCATGGCGACGCAGGTTCCCGACAGCCACGGGGTGATCATGGTCCCGGCTTTCGTTGGGCTCGGGGCGCCGCACTGGGACCCCGATGCGCGCGGAGCGATCTTCGGGCTGACGCTTGACGCGACGGCCGCTCATCTCGCGCGAGCGGCGCTGGAGTCGGTCGCCTATCAGTCGCTGGACCTGATCGAAGCCATGGCGCGGGACTTCGACTTCCCGGTCGAGGCGGTTCGCATCGACGGCGGAATGGCGGCCAACGCCTGGCTCGGCCAGTTCCTCGCGGACATTCTCCAGGTCCCGGTCGAGCGGCCGCAGAACCTTGAAACCACGGCGCTTGGCGCCGCGTTCCTTGCCGGCCTGGCGACAGGCGTCTGGGCCGACCTAGGGGCGCTGGAGCGGACGTGGAAGCAGCGTGACCGTTTCACGCCGGCGATGCCGGCCGAGCGCCGCTCGAACCTGGTCAGCGGATGGCGCGACGCCGTCGCCAGGACGCTCTCGACGCGGTCGAATTAAGGTGGATGCCCCGCGAGGATTCGAACCTCGATTGACGGAGTCAGAGTCCGCAGTCTTACCATTAGACGACGGGGCAGCTTGGGAGCGGGCGGGATAGGGAAACGGCCCCGCCCGTGTCAACGGGCGCTGGGGCCATTTCCGGCCCCAGCCGTGTCAACGGCGAGAGGGGGCGTAGTCGTGCTGTACCCTGTCAACGCCGCGGCCAGAGCGGCTCCGGACTTGCCCCGACACGTCTACTTGTGATTAAACCCCAACCAAGTCAGCCGCCCACGTCGGGCGGTGGAGAATAGAACGGGCGTTAGCATGGCGCAGGGAGCCGCCAGTGCGCCCGCTCTGCAGCACGGGTATCGCGAGCAGGGCGGGCCGTCGGACCAGGGGTTTTCGCCGCGGCGGGAACGTCACCGCCACACCTATGGCGCAATCGACCTCGGCACCAACAATTGCCGCCTTCTGATCGCTCGTCCCAGCGAAGGCGGCTTCACTGTCATCGATGCCTTCTCGCGCATCGTCCGGCTGGGCGAAGGTCTGTCGCGCACCGGCGAGCTGTCGCAGGAAGCGATGGATCGCGCCGTCACCGCGCTGGGCGTTTGCGCGGAGAAGCTGAAGCGGCGCAACGTCTCGCTCTCGCGCTCGGTTGCCACCGAAGCCTGCCGCCGCGCCAAGAATGGCCAGGAGTTCGCCGACCGGGTTCACAGCGAAACGGGGATTCTGCTCGACATCATCGAACCGCATGAGGAGGCGCGGCTCGCCGTCCTCGGCTGCCACAAACTGCTCGAGCCCGGGGATGGGCCGGCGCTGATTTTCGATATCGGCGGCGGATCGACCGAGCTGGTGCTGGTCGACCAGGAAGAAGGGACGCCGCGCATCCGCGCTTGGTGGAGCGCGCCGTGGGGCGTCGTGTCGCTGACGGAGAGCGAGGGCAAAGAGGCGCTCGAGGGCCCGGACCGACTGAAAGCTTATGGGCGTATGCGCGAGCGGGCGCGCCGGGCATTTGCCAATTTCACCGCGATGCTGCCCGAGAACCGCGAAGGCATCCGGCTGCTCGGGACGAGCGGCACGGTAACGACCCTGGCGAGCGTCCACCTGGCGCTTCCCGCCTATGACCGGCGCGCGGTCGACGGCCTGCACGTGCCGATCGGGGCGATGCAGAAGATCAGCGCGATGATCGCCGGCATGGACTATGACGAACGCTCGGCGCTGCCGTGCATCGGCAATGAGCGCGC
>JAXDPR010000184.1:0-12979 GCA_034668265.1 Sphingomonadales bacterium | reverse complement strand
TTCGCCGTGTCGAGGATTTCGGCGCCGAGGCCGAGCCCCGCGGCTTCGCGCTTCAGGCTGTGCGGGCGATGCCGGCCAACAATTTGATGATGCTGTGGAGGAAGACCTAGCCGGTCAGGCGACGGCGCAGCGGCCGGCGAACCGTTGCTGCTGGCGAAGGAAGTCCATCAGCTCGGTCACCGCCAGAACGCGGTTGAATCCGATGCCGTAGCGGTCGTCTTCCTTCCATTTGACGTGCCCGGCGATAGGCCCGAGCCCGGCCAGGCTGACGATCACATCGGCATCGGCGTCAAGCTGTGACTCGCCCTCGACGCACATGCCGCCTTGCGAAATGTTGACGGCGCGCGTTCGATGGATGTCGGCGTCCTCGCGGATCCATGCGGTGCAATTGAGCTCGATCCGCGGCATTCGGGGATGCGGGCCAACCTCGGGCGAGGTCAGCAAGGCGACAACATCGATCGGCTGATCGAAAGCGATTCCGACCAGTCCGTCCTCAATCCATTTTGCGACTCCGCTGACCGTGTCGCCATGCTTGAGCTCGATTTCCACACGCGTGTCGGCCGCGATCGGCGAATAGGGACGAATGAGCATTCCGCCCGCCGAGACGTTCCTGACGAGGCAAAGCTCGCGCCGGCCATCAACCAGCAGCGCGCCGACCCTGAGTAGGCTAAGATAGCGTTCGCCATTGCGTCGGTTGGGAGGGGCAGGAGCGTCCTCCGACAGCGAATAGACAGTGTGCTCGACTTGGCGTTTCAACAGGGGCTCCGATCACCGATACGCAACTTGAATTGCCCATCCGCCCGGCTTGCGCCGGTCGGCCCACTGGGCAAGGTGGTAACAGTCAAGACTTACCGGATGGTTTCTTCGCTCGCCGTTCTGGCGGTTTGCCGTTCCACCGCGGTGGGCGTAATGTGGGCGTCGAGGGGAGCCGCTTATGTTTCGGCGCGGAATCTTGCTTGGATCGGCGTTCTTTTGCGGGGCCCCGCTCCACGCTCAAAATGTCACCCGGCTGGACGCGGTCGCGGGCGTCCCCGCCATCGACAAGGCGAGCCAGGCGCAGGACGTCCGGTTTCGCGATGCCAGTGGCGACCGGATGACGGTCCAGGTTCGGCTTGGCGGAACGGGCCCATACCGGTTTTTGGTCGACACCGCCGCCGATCGGAGCGCCGTCTCAAGCGATCTCGTGTCCCGGCTCGCTTTGGCGCGTAGCGGATCGGCCGAACTCCACAGCAGCACCGGCGTCAGCACGGTCAAAATGGCCCGAGTGCCCAGCCTCGAGTTCACCCGGCCGGCGCAGAAGCTGATCGACGCCGCCGTGCTTGAAGGCGGCAACATGGGCGCCGATGGGATCGTTGGGGTCGACATGCTTCGCTCCCAGCGCGTTCAGTTCGATTTCGAAACAAATACCATGACCATCGTCCCGTCCGCCGAGCGGGACTTTCGTGAGGAGCCCGGGACCATCGTCATCGAGGCCAGGCGCAAGAATGGCAGGCTGATCGTCACCGACGCCGTTGCCAACGGCCAGAAACTGACAGTCGTCCTCGACACGGGCTCGGAGGTGTGCGTCGGCAACGAGGCGCTTCGCCAGCGTCTGCTCGGACGCAATCTCATCGACGCACGCGAAACCGTTCAGCTCATGTCGGTCACCGGCCAGATCGTCTCCGGGGATTACATGTATGTCCGCGACCTTCGGATCGGCGGCGTCTCGCTCGAGAATCTGGCCGTGGTCTTCGTCGATGCGCATACGTTCAAGCAGCTGAAGCTCGACAAGACGCCGTCGCTGCTGCTCGGAATGAATGCAATCCGGGCGTTCAAGAAGGTCTCGATCGATTTCGCCAATCGCAAGTTCAGGGTCGTAGTGCCCGAAAAGAGCGAGCTTGAAACGCGGCTCGCGATGCGCGGCCGCAACTAGCCGCTAGGCGATTTCCAGCTCTGCCGGGGCGAAGGCCTCGATTGGCCGATCCATGTGGGGTGGCGGCCGGACCCCGAGCAGCTCGAGCAATGTCGGCGCGATCCTCGTCGTCGAGACGGGCTCGGCCGTGTCAGGCCCGCTCCACTCGAACCGTGGATCGTAAGCAAGGAGCATTCCCTCGGGGATGTGATAGGCCGCGGCGCCGACCTCGTCCACGATCGGCACGTTCGCGAGTCCGACCTCCTCGGGCGCAACCGGCCGGTTGCCGACGGTGATCGTGAGATCCTCGTCCGAGATGTTGGAATGGCCGAGCACGAACTCGATCCCATGCGAATCGAGGCGGCGATGGTCGATCGAGCGCCCGGCGATTTTCACCTGGGAGAGCCCTGCCATGCAGGCTTCCGCCGACGACTCTTCCTCGAACGCCAGCGTATAGGTTGGCTCCATGGTCCGCCGTCGGTGCCAGCCGCCGTCGACGCCGATCGCCTGCAGGAACTTGCCCATGTCGCGAAGCAGCACTTCGGTGCTGATCTGCCGGTCGGCTTCGTCGACCGCGGCCTGGCCCATGCTGCTTGCGACCAGAACGACATAGTCGGGATTGTGCTCGGCGAAGGCGAGCAGGTCGGCCAGCATCTGGTCGGCCTCGCCCATCACATAATCGACTTCGCCGGCGAAGCGCCGGACCCACTCGTCGCTCCACTTGGTCGCGCGATAGTCTTCCGTGAACGTGGCCGGCCAATAACGGTGCATCGATGAGGCGACGTGGTTGGTGAAAAAGAAGGCGGCCTCTGGCTTCTTCGACTGCAGCTGCGCCAGGAACAGGTCGAAGGCGAGAAGCGACTGGATGGTGCGCCGTCGCGCCGTTCGGTGCCGCCAGATGCGTTCGGAAGCGACCTGACGAGCGATCTTGGCCATGGTTGCCGGGCGGATCCCGGCGGGAAGCGAGCGCAGCAGGAAGGATAGGGCCTGTTTGACCGGCAGGTCGTTCGAGACGTTGCGGCCCGAACGGTCGACCATGTGCAGGTTGAATTGCTGGAAGGCGGCAAGCTCGGCCGGTTTCGCTTCGGGCCCCGCCGCGAAGGTGTCGGGCACATAGAAATCGTAAGCGTCGAGATCCCGTGGCGGTGGGTAGGAGTGAAGCGAGCCGAACATTCCAACCCGCCGTCCCGCGGCTGCAAGGATGGTCCACACCGGCGGGAATTTCCGATCGATCGCGCTGACGTCCTGCCCGAGCGCGCCGATCCCGTGGTCGGCCGAAGACACGCCGCGGTGCAGCGTCGGCCAGGTGATCCACGGCGACAAATGCCCCTGGTCCGGCGTGACCGTGGTCCAGTGCCGCCCCTTCTCGAGGACCTTCCCGAACGCAGAGCCCGGCTTGCGCTCCGCGAAATGGCGGACGACGCGGAGCGGCACTTCGTTCAGCTCGAACAGGATGAAGCGCCGATTCCCGGCCATTCACTCACCTCCGCGTCAAACGCGCGCCCGCAATTGTAATCCAAATCGGTCTTAAGTGTCGCCTCTATGGCTTAGACAAAGGCGGAACGGCGAACAAGAACGCCGCCGTTGCAACGGCCTCCGCGCAGGCCCCCTCCATTTCGGTGACACATCCGCTATGGCGGCTGGATGTGCGGAATTGCCGGTATTTTGAGCGCGAGCCGTGTCGACCGCGCGGTCCTCGAGCGGATGACCAGTGCGGTCGCGCATCGCGGCCCCGATGATTCCGGCCTGTGGGTCGACGACGACGCGGGGGTTGGCCTCGGTCACCGTCGCCTCGCCATCGTCGACCTGTCACCGGCGGGGCACCAGCCGATGCTGTCCGCCGACGGTCGCTTCGTCCTCACCTTCAACGGCGAAATCTACAATCATGCCGATCTGCGCACCGAGCTCGAGGCGAGTGGGGCGGTGCCGGAAGGCGGCTGGCGCGGCCATTCGGACACGGAGGTGTTCCTTCAGGGTATTGTCACCTGGGGCCTCGCCGAGACGCTTCGAAGGAGCGCCGGCATGTTCGCCTTCGCGCTGTGGGACCGGCGCGAGCGAACGCTCAGCCTGGTCCGGGACCGCTTCGGCGAAAAGCCGCTCTACTATGGCTGGGCCGGGCGCGACCTGGTCTTCGGGTCCGAGCTCAAGGCGTTGCGGGCCCACCCTCGCTTCGATGCGGAGATCGACCGCCGGGCGCTCCATCTGCTCGCCGCCCGAACCTACATCCCCGCGCCGCTGTCGATCTACCAGGGTGTCTTCAAGCTGCCCCCTGCGAGCATCCTGACCTTTACAGTCGATGCGGCGGGAACTCCGCTTCGCGAGCCGCCGGTGGAAGGCCGCGCCAGCGGGATCACCCTCGAATGCTATTGGCGCTACCGGGAGGTCGTCCAACGCGGGCTCGAGCAGCCGATCGAGGACGAGGCCGAGGCGCTCGAAGAGCTGGAGCGCACCCTCGCGACGGCGATCTCCGGCCAGTCGATGGCGGACGTGCCGGTCGGCGCCTTCCTGTCGGGCGGCATCGACAGCTCGACCGTCTGCGCGCTCTATCAGAAATATTCCCGGGTGCCGGTGCGGACCTTCTCGATCGGTTTCGAGGAAAGCGGCTTCAACGAAGCCGAGGACGCGAAGCGGGTCGCAGCCCATCTCGGCACCGTCCACCACGAGCGCTACGTGACCGTGCGCGAGGCCCGCGAGGTTATCCCTCTGCTCCCCGAGATGTACGACGAGCCCTTCGCGGACTCTTCGCAGATCCCGACCCATCTCGTCAGCCGCTTCGCCCGCGAGCAAGTAACGGTCGCTCTGACCGGTGACGGCGGCGACGAATTGTTTGCCGGCTACAACCGTCATTTCGCCGCGCCGCGGCTGTGGCGGCAGCTGCAACGGGTCCCCCAGCCGCTGCGCGCGGTTACCGGTTCGCCGCTCAGCCGACTGCCGTCGCGGCTGTGGAGCGACATGTCGCGACTGGTCCCCGGTCGCCACCAGCCGCACCTCGGCGGAAAGATCCAGAAGGGCCTGCGGGTGGCGGCCTCCGCATCCACCTTCGACGAGGTCTATTCGAGCTTCCTCGACGAATGGAGCCACGAGCGCTCGCCGGTGATTGGCGGGGAAGGGGCTCCGACCGGCTTCGACCTCGATGCCGGGGCGGGCGCCGCGGACTCGGTGCGGATGATGTATTGCGACGCGGTCAGCTACCTTCCCGACGACATCCTCGCGAAGGTCGACCGCGCATCGATGGCGATGGCGCTCGAAACCCGCGTGCCATTCCTCGACCATCGTGTTGCCGAGCTGGCCGCCCGGATCCCGCTCGGCCTCAAGCTGCGCGAGGGCCGCGGCAAACATATCGTCCGCAAGCTGCTCTACGGCCTCGTCCCGCGCGAGCTTCTCGACCGGCCCAAGGCGGGATTTGGAGTGCCGGTTGGCGAGTGGATCAAGGGACCGCTTCGGCCATGGGCCGAGGACCTGCTCGACCCTGGCCTGATCCGCGCGCAGGGCTGGTTCGACGCCGCCACCGTGCGCTCGCGATGGGAGCAGCATCTGTCCGGGCAGCGCGATTCAACGCCGGCGCTGTGGGCGATCCTGATGTTCCAAAGCTGGCTCGCCGCGCAGGATTCGGAAGCTTCCGCCACTGCCCGTCGGGGTGCCGCAACAGCGCTAACCGCCTGATCTACAAGGTCTCTGTCGCGAGAGGCGGGACGGGTGCTGCAACCTTGCCACACAAGGCTGGAATTCATTATCAAAGCGGTGGCATGAAACTTTGCTATGGACTAAGTGTTTCGCACTATTGTGGGGGTAAGCCCCGCCATACCGGAGGAATGAATATGGTGATCCATCGGTTGAAAGGGATTCTTGGCGTTGTCGCTGCGGGTTCATTCCTGTTGAGCTCGACGGCGGCTGTTGCGTCCACGCCGGCTCCTGTTCAGCAGGTTGATCCCTGGGCAGTGCTGACTGCGATGAGCAATGGTGCTCCGGCCGCCGCGATGTGCGGCGCCGCTGCTGCAGCGGCAACCGCGCAGGCACCGGGCGGGTGCGTGCTTCCGGTGGTCGATGCGCCGCCACCCGTGCAGACTGTTGAAGCGGTGCCGCCGCCGCCCGAGCCGGTTGCCGGTGGCGGGATCAATCCCTTGTTCCTCGCCTTGATCGCAATTGCCGTGGGCGTCGGGATCTTCCTCGCGGTGAACAACAACGGGGGTACCAACAGCCCCGCTTGACGGCACGCGTTCAGTGTCTCGCTCTGGCAAGGAGGAAAGAGGCGTCATGGAAAAACGGTTTGTTGCACGGATCGCGATCGGGTTGATGGCAGTAGCGGCGTTCCCCGGGGTCGCGCTTGCGCAGGCCGGCTGGACGCCAGGCGCTGAAATCGTCGGTCAGCCGCTCTCGGTCACGACTAACGGCGTCACTAACACGGTGACCTTGAGCCCGGGTGGTCAGGCGGCGATCGCGTCGCCCGGTGGGACCATCGTCAACGGCACCTGGACCGCCGCCAACGGACAACTTTGCCTCAGCAACGGCACTGCGCAGGAATGCGTGCCTTACGCCGGGCCGTTCCAGGCCGGAGCACCGGCCACGTTGACCAGCTCATGCGGGGCAAGCGAAACATGGCTTGCCGCGTCGATCAACGCACCGCCGCCTCCGCCGCCGAGCGCTGGCCAAAAGGGCGAACGCGGCCGCTAGAGCCGATTTCGATTTCCGGACTTTTACTTCGCGGCCGTGCTCTCGGGCATGGCCGCGAACCGTTTGTGGAGCGCGTCGAGCGAATCCTCGTGGGTCAGGTCGAGGTGCAGCGGGCTGACCGAAATATAGCCGTCGGCCACCGCCTCGAGATCGGTGGAATGGCCGGGCGTCTGGACCATCGGACCGAGACCGAACCAGTAATAGTCGTAGCCCCGCGGGTCCGTCCGCTGCACGATCCGCAGCCGGCCATAGTCGCGCAGTCCCTGCCGGCAGACGCGGATGCCCTTGACGTCCTCGGGCCGCATCGCGGGAAAATTGACGTTGATCAGGGTCCGCGGCTCAGTCGCGAAATCGAGCAGCGGGCCAAGCACGCGCGCGGTCCATGCCTCCGCGGCGGCGAATGGGACCGTGTCGCCCATGCCCTCGCGTGAATAGGCCTGGCTGAGCGCAATGGAGCGAACGCCCGCCAGCGCCCCCTCCATCGCCGCCGAGACGGTGCCCGAATAGGTTACGTCCTCGGCGAGGTTGGCGCCACGGTTGATGCCCGACAGGATCACGTCGGGCGGCGAATCCTTCATCACATGCGCGAGCGCCAGCATCACGGCATCGGTGGGCGTTCCCGTGACAGAGAAACGCCGCTCGTCGTGGCGGCGCAGCCGGACCGGCTTGGTCAGAGTCAGCGAATGGCCGGCGCCGGACTGTTCCTCGGACGGCGCGATCACCCAGATGTCGTCCGTGAACTGGCGCACGACGCTTTCGAGGAGCCTCAGGCCGCGGGCGTTCACTCCGTCGTCGTTGGTCAGCAGGATCCTCATGACCGGCCTATGCGGGAGGTGTCCGTTCGCTGCAACTGCGAAGGTCACCGCAGGCAATTGCGCCATATTCGCAACAGCTTGGCGATTTGTTCACTTGGCGTTCGTCAGTCCTTGTTAAGGGGTGGGCGCATATCTATAGGCGACTTGGGGATGGCAGGCATTGCTGGGTAAGTCCCGGTAAAGTCAGTCTGAAATCGCCTCCGGCTGCACCGGTGGCCCGGCCGCAGCCAGGTGGCGGCGTATGGGACGTCCGCGATGGGGTAATCGCGGGCTTGTGCGGGGAGGGACATCAATGGCTACCGCTCTAGTCGACCTTTATGGCGGCGAAGACTTCGAACCGTTCGACCGGATCATCCTTGCCGAGGGTTATCGCCCGCGGGAAGACGAGGATTTCATGTGCGGGCGTCACCGCGCTTACTTCCTGCGCAAGCTCAAGGCGTGGAAGGAAGACATCATCGAGGAATCGCGCGCGTGCATGGCACAGCTGCAGGTCGACTCCCTGCGCGAGCCCGACATTGCCGACCGCGCGTCGAGCGAGACCGATTGGTCGATCGAGCTCCGCACTCGCGACCGCCAGCGCAAGCTCATCGCCAAGATCGATTGCGCCATCCGCCGCCTCTACGAGGGCGAATATGGCTATTGCGAGGTCAGCGGAGAGCCGATTTCGCTCGGCCGCCTGGAGGCTCGTCCGATCGCGACCATGACTCTGGAAGCGCAGGAGTGCCACGAGCGGATCGAGCGCGTCTCGCGCGACGACTGACGCGCGCCCGCTCGCTGGAATTCACGCTGGTTGAAGGCGGGCGCTGCGCCAGACGGGCGCGTCCGCTCCGATTCAAAAAAAATGCTGGCCTAGTGGGTCAGGTGCCCGGCCAGCTCGTCTTTCAGTCTCAGCTTCTCTTTTTTGAGGCGGTGGAGAAGGTCTTCGTCCGGGTGGGTCCGGTGCTCTTCTTCCTCAATCAGGGCGTGAAGAGCGGCATGCTTCGACTCGAGTTCCTCGGCAATTGCCTTGTCCATTGGTGCCGTTCCTTTCCAGTCAGCGTGTCACCATCACATAATAAATCACGAATCGTTGCCCTTGTCTTGACCCTTCTCACGGCTCGACTGCCTGTACATGCCGCTCGCCGTGAATGGTCAGGCGGTTCCGGCGCTCGCGCCGATAAGCTAAACTCACGCGCAAAATGAACGACGACGACCCCGTGCAGCTGCTCGCAACGCTGAGGGCCGAGCATCGAACGCTGGACGAGCGAATCAGCTTCCTCTCCTCGGAGCCGATCGGCGACCAGCTCGAACTTGCGCGGCTCAAGCGCCAGAAGCTGATGCTCAAGGACGAGATCCAGCGGCTGATGGATTCGAGCGTCCCCGACATCATTGCCTGAGCCCTTCGCGGCCGTCCCGAACGGGGACAGGCGCGCTTGCCGGCTCGACTGCCGGCCGGTTCGGGCGTTTCCAGCCGCGATGAACAGTGGCAATCTGACGCTGATGAACGAATCGGACATGCTTCGGCCGCAGGTGCGGATCACCTCGCGCCTGATCGACTCGCTTTACACCGAGGCGATGCTGCTTGCGGACGAGGCGCGTTCCTATTTCGACGATGCCGGGCGCGACGAGCGCTCGACGCTCGAGCCCTTTGCCCGCGTGGGATTTGCCTGCGAATCCTTGAAGGTCACGACCCGGATCATGCACATCGTCGCCTGGCTGCTGACTCAGCGCGCGATCGAATCGGGCGAGATCGCCGGCCGCGGCGGACGCCGTGCCGAGCGCCGGCTCGGCCACGCCCAGGACAGCGATCCAATTGTGGTGGCAACGCTGCCGCCGTCCGCGCAGCGGCTGATCGGCACAAGCGCCGACCTCTATGCCCGGGTGCAGCGCCTCGACGAAGGCGGGCTCGAAGCGGAGGCCCCGCAGAGCCCGGCGCGCGCGCTGATGGGCCGGCTCGAGCGTGGACTCGGCGGTCAGACCGGCTAACAAGAGCGGCCGATGCGGCCGTTCACCTTCAATCCCGGACCGCGGCTCCTCGCCGGACCTGACCAGGCCGCAGCGCTGGCCGAAAAACTTCCGCCGGGCCCGTGCCTGTTCGTCACCGACTCTGAGCTGATCCGGCTCGGGCTCACCGACTCCTACCGCGATGCGATCGGCGAGGGCCGCGAGCTTATCCCGTTCGACGCGGTCGAGGCCGACCCGTCGAAGGAAACATTGCTCGCGGCGACCGAGGCCGGCCGCGCCGCCGGCGCAACTTGCGTCGTGGGCTTCGGCGGCGGCAGCCCGATGGATGTCGCCAAGCTGGCCGCTTACCTGCTTGGCTCGGGCGATGAGCTCTACGCGATCTGGGGCGTCAATATCGCGCAGGGGCAGCGGCTGCCACTGGCGCTCGTCCCGACCACTGCCGGCACCGGCTCGGAGGCAACGCAGATCTCGGTCATCACCTGCGAAGGCGGAGTGAAGCTTGCGGTTAATTCGCCGCCGCTGATTGCCGATTGGGCGGTGCTCGACGCCGGGCTGACGCTCGGCCTTCCCGGCCACGTTACTGCAGCGACTGGAATCGACGCGATCGTTCACGCGGTCGAGGCTTATACCTCGGCGCGGCTCAAGAACCCGCTGTCCGACGCTTTGGCGCGTGAGGCGTTGAGGCTGCTGAGCTCGAATCTGCTGACTGCGATCGAGCAGCCGCGCAACCTTGAGGCGCGTTCGGCGATGCTGCTCGGCGCACACCTCGCCGGCCTCGCATTTTCCAACGCGCCGGTCGCCGGCGTGCACGCGCTGGCTTACCCGCTTGGCGGACTCCACCATCTCCCGCACGGCCTCAGCAATGCGCTGATGCTGCGCCACGTCCTCGCCCACAATCTCGAAGCTGCGCGCGAGCTCTATGCCGAGCTCGCCGAGATCGTCGAGCCGGACTGCTCGGGGCAGGGCAGCCAGGCCCGCGCCGCGCTGTTGATCGACCGGCTCGACCGGCTTGCGAGCAGCAGCGGCCTCGAATTGCGGTTGCGGGACCACGGCATCGCGTTTGAGGAGGCGCCTCGGTTGGCGGATGAAGCGATGAAGCAGACGCGCCTCTTGGTGAACAATCCGTGCGAGATCAGCCAGAGCGATGCTCAGCGTCTTTACGAGGCCGCCTGGTGACCCGCGTGGCAGCGGCCGGCCGGCCGGAATTCAAGGTCTGGCGCCGCTTCACCATCCGCTGGTCGGACAATGACGCCTACGGCCACGTCAACAACACCATCTTCTACCAATGGTTCGACAGCGCGGTGAACGGCTGGCTGGTCGATCAGGGGCTGCTCGACATCCAGGCCGGCGACCCCATCGCGCTCGTGGTGGAGACCAGCTGCTCCTATTTCGTGCCGCTCGAATTTCCGCAAGACGTCGAGGTCGGCCTTGCCGTCGCCGGGCTCGGCCGGTCGAGCGTCCGCTATCGTGTCGGCGTCTTCGCCGACGGCTCCGAAGCCGCTGCGGCGCATGGCGAGTTCGTCCACGTGCTGGTCGATCGCAGGTCGCGCCGCCCTGTCGAGATGCCCGGGAACTGGCGACGCGCGCTGGAATCGATCAGCTAGCGCAGATCCGGGCCTTAGCCGCGGCATATTGCTCGGCGAGAAGGTCGATATAGCCGGCGGCCGGCCGCACCCGGTCGATGACTCCGATCCCCTGGCCGGAGCCCCAGATGTCCTTCCAGGCCTTGGATTTGCTGGATCCTCCGGAACCGAACTTCATCGTGTCGAGGCTGCCGGCGGCGAGATCATCGGGATCGAGTCCCGCACTGACGATTGAGGAGCGCAGGTAATTGCCGTGCACCCCGGTGAAGAGGTCGGAATAGATGATGTCCGCCGCGCCGCTGTCGACAATCGACTGCTTGTAGCCGTCGGGCGCGTTCGCTTCCTCGGTCGCGATGAAGGATGAGCCAACATAGGCAAGGTCTGCCCCGGCAGCCTCGGCGGCGAGTACCGAAGCGCCATTGGCGATCGCGCCCGAGAGGATCAGCGGTCCGTCGAACCACTGGCGGATCTCCTGGATCAGGGCGAAAGGAGACCAGCGCCCAGCGTGCCCACCCGCCCCGGCCGCGACGGCGATGACCCCATCGGCGCCTTTCTCGACTGCCTTGCGGGCGAAGCGGTCGTCGATGACGTCGTGCAGCGTGATCCCGCCCCACGAATGGACCGCCTCGTTTAGCTCGACCCGCGCGCCGAGCGAGGTGATGACGATCGGCACCTTCCATTTCGCGCAAACCGCCATGTCATGCTCGAAGCGGTCGTTGGAACGGTGGACGATCTGGTTGACGGCAAAAGGCGCCGCCGGGCGTTCGGGATGTTCGCGGTCCCACGCGGCCAGTGCCTCGGTGATCTCGTGAAGCCATTCGTCGAGCAGTTCGGCCGGCCTGGCGTTGAGCGCCGGGAAGCTGCCGACGATGCCGCTGGTGCATTGCGCGACGACCAGCTTCGGGTTCGACACGATGAACATGGGCGATCCGATCACGGGGATCCGGAGGCCGTGGAGGATCGCGGGCAGGCTCATTTGATGCCGTGATAGTCCTTGTACCAGGCGACGAACTTGGGCACGCCCTCGTCGATGCTGGTTCGCGGTTCGAAGCCGTGGTCGCGCTTGATGGCGCTGATGTCGGCAAACGTCTCCCTAACGTCGCCGATCTGCATCGGCATGCGATCAAGCTGCGCCTTCCGGCCAGTCTCGTGCTCCAATAGTTCCACGACCCGCATCAGGTCTTCGCTGCGGTGATTGCCGATGTTGTAGATCGCATGGGGGCTGGTGCTACCGCCGGCCTTCGGTTCGCCGTCGTCGGCAGGAGGTCCGTCGAGGCAGGCGACCACGCCGCGGACGATATCGTCGATGTATGTGAAGTCGCGCCGCATCTCGCCTCGGTTGAACAGGGGTAAGGGCTCGCCGGCGTAGAGCGCTTTGACGAAAATCCATATTGCCATGTCGGGACGGCCCCAGGGGCCGTAGACCGTGAAGAAGCGCAAGCCGCTCAGCGGGAGGCGATAGAGGCTGGCGTAGCTTTCGCTCAGCAGCTCGTCGGCCTTCTTGGTCGCGGCATAGAGCGACAAGGGATGATCGACGCGCTCCTCGACCCGGAACGGCAGGACCTGGTTGCTGCCGTAGACCGATGAAGACGAGGCGTAGACCATGTGCCGAGCCTGCCGATGCCGCGCGAGCTCGAGCATGTTGCAGTGGCCGACCAGGTTCGACTGGACGTAGGCGCTGGGGTTTTCGAGGCTGTAGCGAACGCCGGCTTGCGCGCCGAGATGAACGATGCCGTCGATGTCGACGGTGTCGGTGAACGATTTGAGCGCCTCGGCGTCGGCGAAATCGACCCGCTCGAACCGAAAACGGTTGCCGAACCGCTGCTGCAGCTGGGTGAGCCGCGCCTGCTTGAGCGACGGATCGTAGTAGTCATTGAGATTATCAATCCCGACGACCTCGTCGCCCCGCTCGAGCAGCGCGCGCGATGTTGCCGCGCCGATGAACCCCGCAGCCCCCGTAACCAGTACAGTCATGGCCGCCCCATAGGGGGTGCAGTCCGGAGCGCAAAGGCCCTCGAGCGGCGGGTGTGAATCATTCGTGGACCTTCGCCATCGACCGCGGCGGGACCTTCACC
>JAXDPR010000183.1:0-4906 GCA_034668265.1 Sphingomonadales bacterium | reverse complement strand
GGGCATGAAGGATTCGAAGGTCATCATCGCCATCAACAAGGACGAGGAAGCGCCGATCTTCCAGATCGCGGACATCGGCCTGGTTGGCGACCTGTTCAAGATCGTGCCCGAGCTGACCAGCGCCAAGGTGATCGTCTCGGGCGGCCGCGCGCTCGGCTCGGCCGACCAGTTCCACGCGCTGATCGACCCGCTCGCCGACAAGCTCGGGGCCGGGGTCGGCGCCAGCCGCGCCGCGGTCGACGCAGGCTATGCGCCCAACGATTACCAGGTCGGACAGACCGGCAAGATCGTCGCTCCGCAGGTCTATATCGCGATCGGCATTTCCGGCGCGATCCAGCACCTTGCGGGCATGAAGGATTCGAAGGTCATCATCGCCATCAACAAGGACGAGGAAGCGCCGATCTTCCAGGTCGCGGACATCGGCCTGGTCGGCGACCTGTTCAAGATCGTGCCCGAGCTGACCGAGAAGCTGTAGCTGGACCCCCTTCGGCAGTTCGCTTAGCCTGTTAACGCCGAAGAAGGGGGTTGTAGTGCGTATCCAAGCGTTCATCGCGGCCGTCGCGACCATGCCCTCGTTGGCAAACGCGGCAGCGGTGCCGGTGCATCTTGCGCCCTCGAGTCCATGGGCTGTCGACTATGCCGAGAATAGCTGTCGGTTAATCCGGCACTTTGGCGAGGGCGAGGACAAGACAATCCTGGCGTTGGAGAGCGAGGCTCCAGGCTCGCTCGATATGATGATTGTCAGCAAGCGGGTCGACACCTTCGCCGAGCAGGCGTGGGCAAGGTTCTTGCCGCTTCAGTCCAAGTTGATGGACGGAATGACCGCGCGCTCAACTGACAAACGTACCGTGCCGGTTCTGCTCTTCTCGAACGTCGAGCTGCTCACCGACGACTCCCTGGCTGCAGAGGAAAAACGGCAGACTGCGCTAAAGGCGCATCGGAAAATCCGACCGCCCGCTGTGAGTCTCACTGAGCGGGCGGAACGGAAAGCCGATCGGCAGACTTTCGCCGCGGGCACGACCGCGATCGAGCTCTATCCCAGTCGCAATCACCCAGTTATCCTCGACACCGGTTCGCTCGGCGAGCCGATCAAGATATTCGACCGATGCAGTCGCGATTCGCTGCGGGATTGGGGCGTGGACCCCGACGTTGATGACAAGATCGTTCGCCCGGTTTGGGCTCCGGACCCCGCAGCGTGGTTCGACTCCGCAGATTATCCGCGGAGACTTGTCGTGGCGGGCGAGGAGTCCGTGGTGAAGGTGAGGGTGCTGGTCGATGCTACCGGACACGTGACTAAGTGCACCAGCCTCAGTCACTTCGAGGAATCGGAATTCAACAAGATTACTTGCGACAAGTTCACGTCCCGGGCGCATTTCGAGCCGGCCGAGCTCGCCGACGGCACCAAGGTCCCGAGCTATTATGTCACCAAGGTAATCTTCCGAATCGCTCAATAAGCCGCTTCGGATTAGGACTAGATACTGCCCGCCGCGCCTACAGGGAGGGGCGGAGCGCGGCGGGCAGAGACTCGACCGCTAGTTACTGGCGGTCGTTCCGCGCCTGTCGCTCATGATTGCCCCGCGACCGGGCGGAACTCTTGGCGGAGCCGCTGGCGGACGCATTGCCGCTGGCGTTGCCGTTGCCGCCGATTGGTGCGCCGTCGGTGACGCCGCTGAGCGTGCCCGCGGCCTGGCCGGCGGTCGAATAGCCCGCCGAAGCGGCGGCATTGGCCGCGCCGTTCACGGCGCCGGCAGCCTGACCGGCCAGCGCATGCATCTGGTTGGTGCCGACGCCCTGGGCGCTCAAGCCGACATTCTTGCTTGCAGAGGCGCTGCCCGAGCCCGAGCCGCTGCCGCTAAGGGTGGCGCCGGCAAGCGCGGCCGAGGTCGCGCCATTGGCGGCGCCGGTCACGGTCCCGGCAAGGCCGGCATTGCCGCTGGCCGAGCCGTTGCGGCGGTCGACCGAGCCGCTCGCCGAGCCATTGGCCGAACCCGAGCCAACCGCGCTGACGCTGTTGGCGATCGAAGCCGGGCCGCCGATCGCACCGTTCACCATACCGCCGACATTGCCGACGCTGTTGAGGGTGCTGCCGAGCGAGCCGGCGCCATTGAGGGTGCCGCCGAGGGTTCCGTTGAGCGCGCCGCTCACCGTGCCGCCGACATTGCCCAGCAACTGGGCCTGCGCGGGGGCCGCGCCGAGCGCCAGCGCCGAAGCGGCGGCCAGCATGAACTTGGTCATGTCATTCTCCTTTGAACTTCTACCTGGAGCTTCGTCCTGGCTCCTGGTCTGAGAACGACGGCGGTTCGCGGCTTCATCCCGGCGAAGGAATTATTTCGCTCCGACGATCCTCGGGTCGATCCGGCAGGCGCCGCAGACCACGCCGCGGCCGACGCGACCCTTGCCGGGGCGAGCCTCGGCGGCGAGGGCTCCAGGGGAACCGGCGGCAAGCAGCCTCGCGGCGGCAAGCGGCGCCGCGAAGCTCGTTCCCCGAACGCGCGTAAAGCCGTTGCCCGGAAGCGCCGCCGCCATGTCCGCGCCCGGTGCGGCGAAATCGAGGTGGGTCGGCTTTCCGGCCTCGGGCAAGGCCCGGCCGCCGCCATCGACCGCGGTCACTGCGATGACTCCGGAATAGGAAGCCGGATATTGCGGCGGCGCCGCGGGACCGTCGTTGCCGACCGCGGCGACCACCTGGATGCCACGCGCCTCGACAAGCTGGATCGCGCGCTGCACGAGCTTGTTGGGCGGGCCGACGAGGCTGATGTTGATCACCTGCGGCCGGTGGCTCGACAGCCAGCCGAGCGCCCGGACGATGCAGGTCGCGGAACCCGCGGCGCGGTTGCCGCCATAGACGTCGGCGACGAACAAGCGCGCACCCGGCGCGGCGCCGCGAAAGGGCCCTTGGCTTCCGACCAGCAGCGAAGCGACCGCCGTGCCGTGGCCGGTTGGCTGCGGCGAACCGGCAAACCCATTCTGTTCGATGCTCGCGCGGCCGAGCGAGGGATGTGAGGCGACGCCGCCGTCGATCATTCCGATCGCCGGCCCGTTGCCGCCGCCCTGCGCCGCGGCGAGCGCTCCGGCCGTCGGCAGAAGCGCGGCGCCGGCGGGTTCGAACAGATGATCGAAATCGGCCTGCAGCTGGGGCGCGAGCTTGCGCAGAAGCTTAAGCCCGTCCTTGGCGCTCATGCCCCTGGGCGCGGCAAGCGACACGACGCGCATGCCGAACGCCGGATCACGGTCGTCGGCAGCAACGCGAAAGCCCGCGCCCATAGCGCGCTGGAGCCCGGCCGGATCGGGATCGATCACCGCGACGACGCCACGCCTAACGGGCAGGCCGTTGCCGTCAGCTTCGACTGTCGAGCGGTTGGATCGGATCAGCCCCTGCAGCCGCAGCCGGCGCAACTCGAGCAAGGTCGGCGCTCCCGCCTCGGCGACGCTCGAGGTCAGGCCGCTGACTGTATCGAGCGTCGGGTTGATCGCCTGCTGCGCAGCCGGTTGGGCGAGGACGTTCTGAAGAAGCGGACCCGCGACCGGCAGATTATTCGTGGGCAGGTTGCCGGTCGGTACCGGCAGGTTGATGGGCGGGAGCATACCACCGCCGAGCAACTGCGCGCCGGCGCTCGCCGAAAGCGCAATCCCGGCGACGGCGGCAAGCGCCAGGTGACGCACCAAGCTGGACATCGGGCAACCTCTTTATCATTCCTCTGATGGATGAAACGTGTGTGGGGCGTCGTTTCATCCCCATGGAGATCAATGGATCAATTATCGCCGTTCGAGGACCAGCTCGCAGCGCTGCTGCCGCGGCTGCGACGGTTTGCGCACGCGCTGAGCCGCGACGCGGCCGACGCGGACGATTTGACGCAGGCAACGATCGAGCGTGCTTTAAGGTCGAAAGCTCAGTGGGAGCCGGGCACGCGGCTCGACAGCTGGTGCTACCGGATCATGCGCAACCTGTGGATCGACACCGCCCGGGCGCGCTCGCGCAAGAATGCGCGGGAGGCGCCGGAAGAAGAGGGCCTCAGTGTCGGCGAGGACCCGCGTCCCGGGATCGAGGCCGCGGTCGACTTGCGCCGGGTGATGGCGGCGATGGAGCGCCTTCCCGGCGAGCAGCGCGAGGTGGTCGCGCTGATACTGGTCGAGGGGTTCGGCTATCGCGAGGTTGCGGAAATGCTCGGCCTGCCGATCGGCACGGTGTCGAGCCGGCTGGTGCGCGGGCGAACTGCGCTCCTGGCCATGGTGGGTGAGAGATGATGAACGACGAGAAATTCTTTGCGTGGCTCGACGGCGAGCTAGAGCCGGCCGAGGCCGCCCAAATGGAGGCCAAGGTCGCTGCCGACCCTGAGCTCAAGCGCCTGGCCGACCGGCATCTGGCGCTGGGGTCGCAGCTGAGGAGCGCGTTTGATCCGGTCGCTGGTGCGCCCGTGCCGGAGAAGCTCCAGGCCGCGCTTCGGCCGACCGCGCAGGTGATCGACTTCGGCGCTGCGAAGCGCGCGCGGTCAATGCCGGCGGTCGCGCAATGGACCGCGATGGCGGCGACGCTGGCCATCGGGATCTTCATCGGCACCCGGGTGCCGCAGGAGACCACGGCGCCGGTGCAGGCCGAGGCCGGCAAGCTTTACGCCGCCGCCTCTCTCAACCGAGCGCTCGACACTGAGCTTGCAAGCGCTCCCAGCGGCGATGTGCGCATCGGCATTACCTATCGCGATTCCGCGGGCGAGATCTGCCGCACCTTCGCCGCACCGGCGGGAAGCGGCCTGGCCTGCCGGAATGGTTCGCGCTGGCAGATGAAGGGCCTGTTCGCGGCGCCCGAGGGCCAGGGAAGCGATTATCGCATGGCCGCCGGCATGGACCCGAGCCTCGCTGCACTGGTCGATTCGACCATGGCCGGCGAGCCGTTCGACGGGGCCGCGGA
>JAXDPR010000182.1:0-3072 GCA_034668265.1 Sphingomonadales bacterium | reverse complement strand
GCTGCTTGGAATCCCGCTGGTGCTCGGCCCGATCGTCCTTCTGGGGCGCAAGGTGCGCGGAATCTCGACCAGCAACCAGAGCCGGATTGCCGAGGTCGGGACGGTCACCACTGAAGTGCTCGGCGCGATGAAGATCGTGCAGGCATTCAACCAGCAGCAGCGCGAGGCGGCGCGCTTCGGGGACGCGGTCGAGCGCGTGTTCGCGACCGCGAAGCGGCGCATCGGCACCCGCGCGATCATGACCGCGATGATGATCTTCCTCATGATCGGCGCGATTGTCATGGTCATCTGGCAAGGCGCGATCGACGTTGCCGGCGGACGGATGAGTGGCGGCACGATTGCCGCGTTCATCCTCTGCGGCGGCCTGTTGGCCGGCGCATTCGGCGCCTTGTCGGAAGTCTATGGTGACCTGCTGCGCGCCGCCGGTGCGTCCGAGCGGCTCGCCGAGCTGTTGATCGCGGAACCCGACATCCGCGCTCCAGCGAACCCCGCCAAGCTTCCCGAACCGGCGCTCGGCGAGCTGGCGTTCGAGGCTGTGACCTTTCATTACCCGACGCGCCGCGAGACGTCGGCGCTCGACGACTTCAGCCTGGCAGTGCGCCCGCGAGAACGGCTTGCCTTGGTCGGTCCGTCGGGAGCGGGCAAGACGACGATCTTCCAGCTTGCCGAGCGTTTCTACGATCCGGATTCGGGCCGTGTGCTGCTAGACGGCATCGACCTCAAGGACGCCGACCCGGCCGACGTCCGAAAGCGCATTGCACTGGTGCCGCAGGACACCGTCCTATTTGCCGCCTCGGCGCGCGACAATCTTCGCTATGGCAATTGGGACGCGAGCGAGGACGAGCTGTGGCAGGCGGCGCGCGACGCCAATGCCGAGGAGTTCCTGCGCGCCCTGCCCGAAGGCCTCGACACCTATATGGGCGAAGGCGGAGCGCGCCTGTCAGGCGGACAGCGGCAGCGCATCGCGATTGCCCGCGCGCTGCTGCGCGATGCGCCTTTGCTGCTGCTCGACGAAGCGACGTCCGCTCTCGATGCCGAAAGCGAGCGGCTGGTTCAGGACGCACTCGACCGGCTGATGGAGCATCGCACGACGATCGTCATCGCTCACCGGCTGGCGACGGTCCGCGCTGCCGACCGCATCGTCGTGATGGATGGTGGCCGGATCGTCGAGGAAGGCACGCACGCGAACCTTAGCCGGCGCGGCGGGCTCTACGCCCGGCTGGCACGCCTGCAGTTCGAGGATCGCGCCGCCTAGGCGTTCCCGCCCGAGCCGCCCGCGGGCGGCGTTCCGCCACCACTCGGCCCGCCGGGCTTGCGCGCGGCCGGCCTGCGCGCAGCTGCCTTGCGCGTTGTCCTTCGCGCCGGTTTTTTCGCGGCGGCCGTCGAACGCTTGGCCGCTGGCTTGCGGGCGCTCGACGCGCGGGTCGTGCCGCTCGCCGAGGATTTCGCGCGCGTCGAGGTGGCCTTCTTCGCCGTGCTGCGCTTGGCGGTCGAACGCTTCGCCGTGGAGCGCTTCGCGGTGGAGCGCTTGGCCGCCGGCTTGCGCGCGCCGGCAGCACGGCGCGAACCCGATGCGGACGAGCCGCTGCTCGCGCCGGCGCTGCCTTCCACCGTCCACTTACCCGTCATCACGCGCTGCGCGGCGTCGGCCACGGCTTCCGCGATCAGGGAACCGAGCTTGGTCGCGCTCGCCATCATGCTGCTTGCCGCCTGCGAGGCGGAGTCCGCGGCATCGAGACCGGCGTCGCGGATCGCGCGCCGCGCCTTCGGGCTGGCGCTGATTGCAGCCGCCGCGGCTGCGAGACCGGCGGCCAACATTTCCTTGCTCATCGCGCCCTTGGCTAGCTTGTCGACGGTCGCGTTGCCCGATGAACTTTTGCGTGGTGATTTCGCCATCGCTTCATCTCCCTCTTGCGGCAAAGACACTTCAGGCAAGTAACGGTTCCGAAGCGAAGCGGAAAGTCCAGATATGTTAAAGGGCACCGCCGCGCAGTGCAGCGGTGCCCTTCGACATGGTCAGCGGCCGAAGGTGTGGCCGTTCGTCAGCTTTTAGGGCCTGCGAACACCCCTCTCCGACCTCCCTGCTGAACCATGAGACATCGGATCACCTCCTTTCGCTGCGTTGAAGCTGACACGAACATGATTCATGCTGGCCCCAAGTGCAAGACTTGCGCTCGCGTGAAATATCGTCACACTCCTGCGCCTTGCGCCGAGCACACGAACTCAGGCGCGGCAATCATCGATCACCCGCGCAACTTCCGCCCAGGGCGAGACGACCAGCGGCGGTTGTCCGGCAACGCTGAATCCGACGCGTCCGCGGCTCGACGCGATGGCATCCAGCAGCGGGTCATAGTTCATGAGCTCGATCGTCAATCGGCCGGTCGCCGGGTTGAAGCTCGCCGCAACGCTTCGGCTGAGCGAGCTGGTCCACACGTTGATGGAGGGCGTGGCGGCGGTTGCGGTTTTCGAAATCGTGACTCGCCGGGTTGCGCGCGTGCAGCGAATCCAAAGCTGCGGTTTCGCCGACGTATCGGCAAGGATCGCCTCACTGCCGTCGGCGCTGGTCGCATAGGTCCAATTCCCGACGATCGGCACTGCGGTGCTCAGGTCCTGAGCCTGCAGCATCGATGGTACGAGCAACGAAAGCGCCGCGGCGATCCGCAATGTCACGATCGTCAGCGGCTCAGCTTGTCGACCTTGGCCTGGAGCGCGGCCAGCTCAGCCTTCAACTGGTCGACATCGCTGCTGCTCGCGCTGGCCTCGGCTTTGCCCTTGCCCTTGCCGGTGAAGGCCCGGCTCGCATCCTCGAACATTGCCATGTTGCGCTTGGCGAGGTCGGCGAAGACGTTGGCGCCGAATGCGTCCTTGACCGCGCTCTGGTTGCGCTGGAACGCGTCCATCGCCGCCTCGAGATAGGACGGCACGAAATTCTGCATCGAGTTGCCGTAGAGGCCGATCAGCTGCTTCAGGAAATTGATCGGCAGCATCGTGCCGCCGCCGGCTTCCTCGTCGACGATGATCTGGGTCAGCACCTGTCAGGTGATGTCGTCGCCGGTCTTGGCGTCGACGACT
>JAXDPR010000181.1:0-5008 GCA_034668265.1 Sphingomonadales bacterium | reverse complement strand
CGACGCCAATGATGATGCTCGTTCCCCAGCCGCGATGGCAGCATTCCAAAGCGGTGCGCATGACTTCGGTGTTGCCGGTCGCGTCAAAGGTGTAGTCGGCGCCGCCGTCGGTGATCTTCGACACCTCGTCGATGATCGCCTGGCGGTCCTTGTTCCGCGCATCGATGAAGTCGGTCATGCCGAACTTGCGGCCCCATTCCTCGCGCGCCGGGTTGATGTCGACGCCGACGATACGGTTGGCGCCGACCAGCCTGGCGCCCTGGATGACGTTGAGGCCGATGCCGCCTAGCCCGAACACGACGACGCTCGCGCCGGGTTCGACCTTGGCCGTCTTGACCACCGCGCCGACGCCGGTCGTCACGCCGCAGCCGATGTAGCAGGCGGTCTTGAACGGCGCGTCCTCGCGGATCTTGGCGAGCGCGATCTCGGGCAGGACGGTGAAGTTCGAGAAGGTCGAGCAGCCCATGTAATGGTAGATTGTCTCGCCCTTGTAGCTGAAGCGGCTTGTGCCGTCGGGCATGACGCCCTTGCCCTGGGTCGAGCGGATTGCGGTGCAAAGGTTGGTCTTGCCGCTAAGGCACGACTTACATTGACGGCACTCGGGCGTGTAAAGCGGGATCACGTGGTCGCCCGGCTTCACGCTCGTGACGCCGGGCCCGGCTTCGCGGACCACCCCTGCTCCCTCATGGCCGAGGATCGACGGGAACAGGCCTTCGCTGTCGAGCCCGTCGAGCGTGTAGGCGTCGGTATGGCAGATGCCGGTCGCCATGATCTCGACCAGGACTTCGCCGGCCTTTGGGCCTTCGAGGTCGACCTCGACGATTTCGAGCGGCTGCTTGGGCGCGAACGCGACAGCGGCGCGGGTCTTCATGGTGCGGCATCCCCCAACTGAGTGTCGCCGCGGCATTGCCACCGCCCGGCGGTTGAGCCAATGCTGAAGTGAAAGAGGGGTGAAATGGCCGCAGAGTCTCCACTTGCCGGTCGTCATGCTTTGATCACCGGCGGGGGCACCGGCATTGGCGCCGCGGCCGCCGAGCGCTTGAGCACGGCGGGCGCCAAGCTCTCACTCCTTGGCCGCCGTCTCGAGCCGCTCCAAGCCGTTGCGCAAAGCCATGGCGGAATCGCGGTCGGATGCGACGTCACCGACGCCGATCAGATCGCCAAGGCATTCGACGAAGCGCGCACGCTGAACGGGCCGATCGACCTCTTGGTCGTCAATGCTGGGATCGCCGAGAGCGCGCCCTTCCACAAAATGACGCGCGAAGGATGGGACCGGATCATCGCGACCAACCTCACGGCCGCGTTCGAATGCTCGCGCGTCGCCATCGGCGACCTGCTGAAAAGCGAAAGCGGCCGGCTGGTCTATGTCGCCTCGGTCGCGAGCCTGCGCGGCGTTCCCTACGCCTCGCACTATGCCGCCTCGAAGCACGGCCTGCTCGGCCTGATGCGCAGCCTCGCCGCCGAATATGCCAAGACCAGCCTTACAGTGAACGCCGTCTGCCCGGGCTATGTCGATACGCCGATGACCGACCAATCGGTCGCGCGAGTATCCGAGATCACCGGTCGCAGCGAAGGGGATGCGCGCTCTGCAATCACCAGCATGAACGCCAGCGGCCGGCTGGTCGACCCGCAGGCGATCGGCAACGTCATCGCCATGCTGTGCCTGCCGCTGAGCCGAGACATCAACGGCGCGGCCATCACCATCGACGGAGGGACCAGCGCGTGACCTTCGACCCCGCGAAATTCAAGCCAGTCCACTTCCTGTGGGAGTTCGCGAACGGCGTTGCGACCATCACGCTCAACCGGCCGGAGCGCAAGAACCCGCTGACCTTCGAATCCTATGACGAGCTGCGCGACACGTTCTGGCAATTGAAGCAGACCCGAGCCGCGAAGGTGGTCGTCTTGCGCGGCGCCGGCGGCAATTTCTGCTCGGGCGGCGACGTCCACGACATCATCGGCCCGCTTACTAGAATGGACGAGGCGGGGCTGCGGCGCTTCACGCGCATGACCGGCGATTTGGTGCGCGCGATGCGCTCCTGCCCGCAGCCAATCATCGCCGCGGTCGAAGGAATCTGCGCCGGAGCCGGCGCGATCCTGGCGATGGCGAGCGACATCCGCTTCGCCCAGCCCGGTACCGCGACGGCATTCCTCTTCACCCGCGTCGGCCTTTCGGGCGCGGACATGGGCGCCTGCTCGATCCTGCCCCGGCTGATCGGCCAGGGCCGCGCGGCGGAACTGTTGTACACGGGCCGGGACATGACCAGCGAAGAGGGCCTCGACTGGGGCTTCTACAACCGCGTCGTCGAGGATGTGTCTGCGGAGGCCCAGGCGCTAGCCGAGAGCCTCGCGGCAGGCCCGTCGATCGCCCACGCCATCACCAAGCGCCAGCTCGAGTGCGAGTGGAACGTGTCGCTGGACGAGGCGCTGGAAATGGAGGCGCGGGCTCAGGCGCACTGCATGCAGACCGACGATTTCAAGCGCGCCTACGAGGCCTTCTCGGCCAAGCAGAAGCCGGTCTTCCAGGGCAATTGATGTCAAGGCAAATGACGGACCGCAGCTTCCTGTCGTGGCCCTTCTTCGAACCGCGCCACCGGGAGCTCGCCGATCAATTGCAGCAATGGTGCGCCGACAACCTGACCGGACGCTACGCCGAGGATCTCGACAGCGAATGCCGGACGCTGGTCCGTGAGCTCGGCGCCGCGGGCTACCTCAAGCTCTGTGTCGCCGACGGCAAGAGCCGGCCCGACGTACGCAGCCTGGCCCTTGTCCGTGAGACGCTCGCCTATCACTCCGGACTCGCCGATTTCGCGTTCGCGATGCAGGGCCTGGGTTCGGGCGCAATATCGCTTTTCGGAACGATCGAGCAGAAGCGGCAATGGCTGCCAAGAGTGGCGTCGGGCGAAGCCGTCGCTGCCTTCGCCATGACCGAGCCCGAATGCGGGTCGGACGCGGCGAACATGTCTACCTCCGCGATGCGTGACGGCAACGAATGGGTGCTGGTCGGCGAGAAGACCTACATTTCCAACGGCGGGATCGCGGACTTCTACGTGACCTTCGCGCGCACCGGCGAGGGCGAAGGCGCGCGCGGCCTGTCAGCCTTCATCGTCCCCGCCGATGCGGTCACGGTCGCCGAGCGGATCGAGGTGATCGCGCCCCACCCGCTCGCGCGGCTGAATTACGATAATGCACGCATCCCCGCCGACGCCATCATCGGCGAGCCGGGCGAGGGCTTCCGCATCGCGATGGGGACGCTGAACCTGTTCCGCGTGACGGTCGGTGCGGCGGCGCTCGGCCTCGCTCGGCGCGCGCTCGATGAGGCGCTGGCGTTCGCGTCCAGACGCCGCCTCGGCAGCGGGACGCTCGCCGACAATGCGGTCACGCAGGAGAAGCTCGCGGACATGGCGCTGGCCGTCGATGCCTCGGCGCTGCTGATCTATCGCGCGGCCTGGCAGCAGGATGAGGGCGGCGCGGATAATCGCCGGGCAGCGGCCATGGCCAAGCTCCATGCGACGGAAGCAGCCCAAGGCGTCATCGACGCCGCGGTGCAGATGCATGGCGGCGCCGGCGTCACCAAGGGCGTCAAAGTCGAGGAGCTGTACCGCGACATCCGTGCCTTGCGCATCTACGAAGGCGCGAGCGAAGTGCAGCGGCAGATCATCGCGCGTGACCTGTTGAAGGGGGCAAGCACATGAAAATCCTCCAGCCGGCCAATTGGCCCCGTCCCAAGGGATATTCCAACGGCGTCAGCGCGTCCGGGCGGATGATCTTCACCGCAGGAATCGTCGGCTGGGACGAGCATGAAAGCTTCCCTGACTATACGCTCCACGGCCAGTTCGCGCGGGCGCTCCGCAACACGCTGCAGGTCCTCGCCGAGGATGGCGCCGGGCCGCAGCATATCGTGCGCATGACCTGCTACGTCACCGACCGCCACGAATATATGGTCTCGCGCGACGAGATCGGCGCCGCCTGGCGCGAGATCATGGGTCCGAACTATCCGGCCATGGCTTTGGTCGAGGTCAAAGGCCTGGTCGAAAGCGCGGCCAAGGTCGAGATCGAGACGACGGCGGTGGTGGAGGAGGAGTGAGCTACGACTCGTTCGTTCGCGATCGCCTGCCGCCGCCCGAATTGCTTCCCGAATTCCGCTTCGACCTGTCGGAGCTTCAATATCCCGAGCGGCTGAATGCTGCGGTTGAGCTGCTGAAAGGCGGCACTGCGGACGCGCTGGCCGTGGTCAACGATCATGGTTGTTGGAACTACGCCAAGCTGGACGACTTCAGCGGTCGCATCGCGCGGCTGTTGGTCGACGAAGAAGGCCTCACCCCCGGCAACCGCGTGCTGCTGCGCGGGCCGAATTGCTACACGATGTTCGCCGCCTGGCTCGGCGTGCTGAAGGCCGGCGGCGTGGTGGTCGCCACCATGCCGTTGCTCCGACCGGGCGAGATCGCGACGGTGATCGAGCGTGCCGCCATCTCCTACGCGATTGTCGACAGCCGCTTCATCGGCGACTTCCGCCAGGCCGTCGAACAGACGCATTTTGTGAAGCACCTGATCAAATATGACGACGATTACGGGAAGGGTGAGCTCGAGACTCGCACCGCGTCGCTGCAGCCGCTGCCTCCCGTCGATACCGGCCGCGACGACCCGGCTTTAATCGCCTTCACTAGCGGCACCACCGGCGTGCCCAAGGGCTGCGTCCAGTTCCACCGCGATATCCTCGTACCGTGCGACACATTCGCGAGGCATCTCGTCGGGCCCCAGCCCGGCGACGTGTTCCTGACCAGCGCGCCGATGGCCTTCACCTTCGGGCTCGGCATCACGCCTATGTTTCCGCTGCACTTCGGCGCGGCGTCGGCCACCATCGAGCAGGGCGGGCCGGAGAAGTTGCTTGAGGCGATCGCGAAGTTCGGCGTGACGCATCTCGGCACCGCGCCCACGGCGTACAAGGCGATGCTGTCGCAGCCCGCGCTGGATGAGGTGCTCAAGACGCTGCGCTACTGCATCTCCGCCG
>JAXDPR010000180.1:0-3237 GCA_034668265.1 Sphingomonadales bacterium | reverse complement strand
CGGCAGCTCGCCGACGGCGTTCGGATTTGGCGAACAGGGTGCGTCGAACGCCGACCCGATGGCGCTGATGACGGCCGGGGCGCAGGCATGGGCGAAGGGGCTCGAAACCTGGGGCAAGATGCTCGGCGGAGCTGTTCCGGCGGGCGATACCGCCGAGCGCAAGGACCGCCGCTTCGCCGCTCCGGAATGGCGCGAGAACCCGATCTTCGACACCATCCGCCAGACTTATTTGCGAGTGTCCGACCAGCTGCTCGGAACGGTCGACGAGATCGATGGTGTCGACGCAGAAACGCGCGAGAAAATGCGATTCGCGACGAAAAGCTTCGTCGACGCGATGAGCCCATCGAACTTCGCGCTCACCAACCCGCAGGTACTGAAGCGGACGATCGAGACGCGCGGCGAGAACCTCCTCAAGGGCCTCGCCAACATGCTCAAGGACATTGCCGCCGGGCAGTTGACCCAAACCAAGTCCGGAGTGTTCGAGGTCGGCCGGAACCTTGCGACCACCCCCGGCAAGGTCGTCAAGCAAACAGCTCTCTACCAGCTGATCCAATACACCCCGACGACGGACGAGGTGATGAAGACCCCGGTCGTGATCTTCCCGCCGTGGATCAACCGCTTCTACATCCTCGACCTCAGTCCTGAGAAAAGCTTCGTCAAATGGTGCACCGACCAGGGCATCTCGTTGTTCATGGTCAGCTGGAAGTCGGCGGACGAAAGCATCGCCGACGCCCGGCTCGACGATTATGTGGTCCAGGGCCAGATCGACGCGATCGACACGATCCGCGAGGCTCTCGACGTCGAGAGCGTGAACGCGATCGGTTATTGCGTCGCTGGCACGGCGCTCGCCGCGACGCTGGCTTACCTTCAGGCCAAGAGCGAGGCCGACAAGGTCAAGTCGACGACCTTCTTCACCGCCCAGGTCGACTTCAGCGAAGCGGGCGACCTCAAGCTGTTCACCGGCCCCGAAACGATGGGGTTGCTCGAGGAGCTGACCAAGGAGAAGGGCTATCTCGACGGCCGCTACATGGCCGCGACCTTCAACCTGCTGCGCGGCCGCGATCTGATCTGGAGCTATGTTGTCAATAATTACCTGCTCGGCGACGAGCCGGCGCCGTTCGACCTGCTGTACTGGAACAGCGACACGACCAACCTCCCCGCCGGCTGGCACCGCGACTATCTCGAGACGCTCTACAAGGGGAACAAGCTGGCCGAGAAGGGCGGCATCAGCGTCGCCGGGACCTCCATCGACATCGACCAGGTGAAGACGCCGGCCTACATCCAGGCCGGGCGCGAGGATCATATCGCGCCGCCGCAGAGCGTGTGGAAGATCATGGACCATTTCGCGGGCCCGAAGCGGTTCGTCCTCGCCGGTTCCGGCCATATCGCCGGCGTGGTCAACCCGCCGGCCGCGCAGAAATATCAATACTGGATCAACGACCGGCCGGCTCGAACGCTCGACGACTTCGTTGAGGGCGCGACCGAGCACAAGGGCAGCTGGTGGCCGGATTGGCTGGAATGGCTGAAGCGGCAGGACCCGGAAACGGTGAAAGCCGAAGGCGCGCGCGTACCCGGCAAGGGCAAGCTCAAGGCGATCGAGGACGCGCCGGGGAGTTACGTCAAAGCGCGCTGACGCCTAACAGTTCTCGTATTTCCAGTTTCGCCTTTTGCCTTCACTCAGCCATTCGACCGCAGCAGCGATGCGTTTCTGCCGAGTTGCGTCCTGCTTCGCTTCGCCGACCCACTCCAGATATTCGTTTCGGGCGCTTGGCGGGAAGCCCTCCAGCACCGCCTTCGCCGCCGGCGCCTTGTCTAGCGCGCCCGCGAAATCGGGATGGAGGGACGGCGGCGGCTTGGGCACGTGCTTTGCCTTGCGCGGCGCGGGCGCGCTGTTTGCAAGTTCCGCGGCCTCGCGGATCAGCCGGTCGAGCGCCGCGTCGTTCGGCAAATCTTCGATTGAGCGAATCTTGCCGAACTGACCCATGGCGTCGGCATTCGCGTCCTGCCCGCGAAGCTCCTGCCCGCGCCAGAAATTGAGCGCCATGTGCGCTTTGAACGCGGCCGTGATCAGCACGATTTTCCCGCCGAGCGTGTAGGCCGGCATGCTCCATTTGAGCGATTCTTCGGCCTGCGGCAGCACGGCGTGGACGCGCTCGCGGACGTGCTCGAGGATCGGGCGGGCGAAGGGTTGGGCCTTGGCGATATAAGCGTCGATGCGCGGTTCGCGGCTCACAGGATTCCTCCTCCAAGCATCAGCCGGACGACCCCGACCAGGATCACCAGCAGATTGAGGTTGCGTCCGGCGGTGCCACGGGAAATGAGGCCTACCGCCGCGCCGATGATCGCCAGCGGGATGATCAGCCAGTTGAGCCAGCCGAGGAGCGGCAGGAAAGCGACCAGCGCGCAGACCAGCGCGACGAAACCGATGATCAGCGAAGCAGCGTTGAACATCGCCGCCAATTAGCATCATTCCGGCGGTTGGGGCAGTCGCGGCGCGCGCAGCATCGCGCTGACATAGAGGCCGAGCGCGATCCAGATGGCGGGGAAGGCGATCAGATGCGCGGTTCGAAGCGGCTCGCCGTATACGATCGCGATCAGGAACTGCAGCGTCGGGGCGATGAACTGGAGCATTCCCAGCGTCGAATAAGGCAGGCGCTTGGACGCCGCGGTGAACAGCAGCAGCGGCGTCGTCGAGACGATCCCGGCGAGCAGCAGCAGCCCCGTAAGGCCCGCGGTTGCGCCCATGACCGGCACTCCAAGCGAGTGGCGCCCGGCAAGCCACAGCAGCGCGATCGGAAGGAGAATTCCCGTTTCGATGCCAAGGCCCGTGATGGCATCCGCTGAAACGATCTTTCGAAGCAGTCCGTAGGTCGCGAAGGTGGCGCACAAGGTAATGCTGATCCACAATTGACCGAGCGCTCCGGCAGCGAGCACGGATATGCCGGCAGCGGCAATTGCCACCGCGATCCATTGCAGCCGATTGAGCTGTTCCTTGAGGACGAACCGGCCGAGCAGCACGTTCGCTAGCGGGTTGAGATAATAGCCGAAGCTCGCGGCGAGGAGATGGCCGCTGTTGACCGCGTAAACGTAGAGCAACCAGTTGCCGGCGATCAGCGAGGCAGTGATGAAGAGGATGCCGAGCGTTCGGCGATCGTCGACCGCCGCACGAACCTTGGGCCAGCCGCTCGAAAGGCTGATCAACAGCGCGAGGAAGGGCAGCGACCACAGCACCCGGTG
>JAXDPR010000179.1:0-7541 GCA_034668265.1 Sphingomonadales bacterium | reverse complement strand
GATAAGCCCGCCTTCGCTTGCCTGGGGGCTTTCCCAGCCGGAGCTCGCCAACTAACGGGCGGAGCGACCCGCGCGCTCCTGCGTCCCTGTCAGGGGAGAGACCATGACCAAGTCACATCTGCTTGCCGTGTCCGCCCTCGCCCTGGCGGCCGTTCCCGCATTTGCCGCGATGACAGGAGGAATCAGCCCGATGCGCCTGTCCGACATCGACAAGACCATCTCGTCCGACGCATTCGAAGGCCGTGGGCCGGCGACCCGCGCCGAGACCAAGACTATCGATTACATCGCCGGCCAGTTCCGGGCCGCCGGGCTCCAACCCGCCGGTGATACGGTGGGCGGCAAGCGCGGCTGGTTCCAGAATGTCCCGCTGCTCAGGTCGGAGATCACTGGAAATCCCCGGTTCGCGCTCAATCTCGGCAACGGCCAGACGGTCCAACTCACGCAGGGCAATGAAATTGCGCTGAAGGCGCCCGTCAACGGCCAGCGCTCGGTCGACCTCGCCAACGTGCCTTTGCTTTTCGTCGGCTACGGGGTTTCCGCGCCCGAGCGCCATTGGGACGATTTCAAGGTCGTCGACGTTCGCGGCAAGCTGCTTGTCGTCCTCATCAATGACCCCGATTTCGAAGGCGGAGAAGGTGATTTCGGCGGCAAGGCGATGACCTATTACGGCCGCTGGACTTACAAATATGAGGAAGCTGCCCGGCGCGGCGCCGCGGGCGTCCTGATCGTCCACGAAACCGACCCGGCGTCCTATGGCTGGAACACGGTCAAGAACAGCAACACCAACGCCCAGTTCGACATCGTCCGCAAGGATCCGGCGGCATCGCACACCGTCTTCGAAAGCTGGATCCAACGCTCGCTCGCGCAGCAGATATTCGCCGCGTCAGGGCTCAACTTCGACCATGCGAAGGCGGCCGCCAGGACCAAGGCGTTCCAGCCGATCCCCTTGAAGGCGATGCTCACCGCTAATGCCCAGGCCGACGTCTCGACAATAACCTCGCACAATGTCGTCGGCTATTTGCCGGGCAGGAAATATCCCGACGAGACGGTCATCTACACGGCCCACTGGGACCATCTCGGCATCGGCAAGCCCGACGACCGCGGCGACACGATCTATAACGGCGCGCTCGACAACGCGACCGGCATCGCCCAGCTGATCGAGCAGGCGCGCGCCTTCGGCAGCGAGCCGCGCACCGACCGCTCGGTCGTTTTCCTTGCCGTCACCGCTGAAGAGAAAGGCCTGCTGGGCTCGGAATATTATGCCCACAATCCGCTCTTCCCGACTGCCCGGACGGCTGGCGTCATCAACACCGACGGCGGCCAGATCTGGGGCCGGGCGCGCAACTTCACCATTTCGGGCAATGCCAGGCTCGACTTGCTCGACATGCTGGTCGCCGAAGCCAAGAAGCAGGGGCGCTATTACAGCCCCGACCCCCATCCCGAAGCGGGCCATTTCTACCGCTCCGACCATTTCTCCTTCGCCAAGGTTGGCGTGCCCGCGATCAGCTTCGGCGAGGGCAACGACCTGGTGAACGGCGGGGTCGCGCGCGGCGAGGAGGTCGAGAAGGAATATTTCGACAAGCATTACCATCAGCCGAGCGACGAATGGCAGCCAAGCTGGGACTTCACCGGCATGGCCGAGGACGACCAACTGCTCCACAACCTCGGCCGCGACCTCGCCAATTCCCGGGCGTGGCCCAACTGGAGCCCCGACAGCGAATTCCGCGCTACCCGCGATCAATCAGCCGGCGAGCGAGGCGTTGCAGCGCCCGCAGCCACACCGCCCAAAAAGGGCGAGCGCGGATAAGCGGTCCGCTTGAGTTGGCGCGCGAACAGGAGTAGTTCGCCTTTTGTTCTAAACAGGGAGTCGAACCATGGCCGACCTCATTTTCTACACGCACCCGATGTCGCGCGGGCAGACGATCAGGTGGATGCTGGAGGAGGTTGGCGAGCCCTATGAGACCGAGATCCTCGACTATGCGTCGACCATGAAGCAGGAGCCGTACCTGTCGATCAACCCGATGGGGAAGGTTCCGGCGATCAGGCACAAGGGCAAGGTCGTGACCGAGGTGGCGGCGATCTGCTGCTATTTGGCCGACGCATTCCCGCGGGCGAAGCTGGCGCCTCCACCCGAGGATCGCGCCGATTATTACCGGTGGATTTTCTTCACGTCGGGACCGATCGAAGCAGCGTTCAGCAACAAGGCGGCCGGTTGGGAGCCAACGCCCGAGCGGCAGCGCATGTTCGGATACGGCAATTACGATCTTGCCATCGACACGCTCGAAAAGGCGCTGACGGGCCGCGAATACCTTGCCGCCGACCATTTCACCGCGGCCGACCTGTTCGTCGGCGCCAACGTCAATTTCATGCTCGCCTTCAAGCTGCTCGAGCCGCGGCCGGTGTTCACCGATTATGCCGCGCGCATGACCGACCGCGACGCCTATCGCCGCGCCAAGGAGATCGACGGCAAACTCATCGCCGAGATGCAAGCGGACCAACCGGCCCAGCCGCAGCCCGCGTAGAGCGGCGCATCAGGCCAGGTTGGCGCGATAGAGACGCAGCAGCTCGGCCCAGGCCCGCTCGGCTGACGGCTGGTCATAGGCCTGGCTGCCCGGCACGCACCAGCCATGGTCGGCCGGGAAAACCTCGACGACCGCCGGGCGCTTTGCCGCTGCGAAGGCCGCCTTCAGCACGTCCTTCGCCTCGGGCTGCTTCTGGTCGTCGTTGCGCGCAATCGCGACGACAAAGCTCGCCTTGGCCTTGGGGATGAGCAGGTGCGGACTGTTGGCGTCCTTGGTCACCAGGCCGCCGCCGTGAAAGGTGGCGGCCGCGCGGATCCTGTCTGAGCGGACCGCCGCGGTCTGGAATGCGAAGGGGCCACTGAAGCAATAGCCCTGAACACCCGCGCCCTTGCGGCGATTGACCTGTTTCTGCCGGTCGAGGAAGGTAATGAAGGCCGCCGCGTCCTTGTCGATTCCGGCATCCGTCAGGGTCGAACGCAAGCTCATGACGCTGTCACGCTGCTTAGGATCGTTGAAATCGAAGGCTCCGGTGACGATCGGCGCCCGCTTGGTCCGGTAAAAGGGGTTCGGGACCAGCACCGTGTAGCCTTCGGCCGCGAGCCGGCGGCCCATCTCACGGAAGACTGGCCTCAAGCCAAGGATGTCGGGCCACATCAGCACGGCTGGCCAGGAACCCGCTCGCGCCGGATGAATGAGCACCGCGTCGGCCGAACCATCGGGGGTCGGGACCATCACGTCTGTCTCGGTGACGTTTGCGGGCGAAGCGTATGCCGGCAGGCTGGCAAGTGCGGCGGCCGACGACATGGTCAGCGCGACCGATCGGCGGGTGAAGCTCGTGTCCGCGATATAACCCTGGTGATTGTCGCTATCGCACATCGGGAATCTCCATGAAGGCCGGCCGAGGTCTTAGCAGAATCACCAGTCCATGGGGGTCGATTTTGTTGCCGTTTCGCTAACCATCTCTCTTCGATCGTGCTTAACACCGACTCGGTTAAACAGTGTTTCGCAGCCAATCCTTACCCCCCGGCTGCTTGCACAAGTCCGGTCCTGCCACCGTCCGCTTGAACCCAAGGCAGGACCGGAAATTGCCCCTCAAAGAAAGAGGGCCGGCGGATCCGCTCCGCCGGCCCTCTTCTTTTCTCGTTCAGCTGCGCTTAGCGGCGATTTCCCATCAAGCTCAGCAGGAACTGGAACATGTTGATGAAGTCCAGGTAGAGCGTCAGAGCGCCCATAATGACCGTCTTTCCGGCCATCTCGGTGCCCTGGACTTGGAAATACATGCTCTTGATCCGCTGCGTGTCGTAAGCGGTGAGGCTCGCGAACAGCAGTACGCCGATCACGCTGATCGCCAGCGCCATCGCGGTCGAATGCAAGAACAGGTTGACCAGCATCGCCACCAGGATTCCGACGACGCCCATGATCAGGAAGGTGCCGAAACCGCTGAGGTCGCGCTTCGTCGTGTAGCCGTACAGGCTGAGCCCAAGGTACGCCGCCGAGGTCGCGAAGAAGGTCTGCGCGATCGACGCCCCGGTATACACCAGGAAGATCGTCGACATCGACAGGCCCATGAGTGCAGCGAAAGCCCAGAACAGGAGCTGCAACGTGCCGGTGCGCATTCGCGCGGCGCCGAAGCTCATCGCGAATACGATGGCGAGCGGCGACAAAATGATGATCCAGCCGAGCGGGCTCATGCCGCGGCCGCTCGCCGAAATCAGGACTTGCCCGGCGTAAGGCGCGAACAGCAAGGCAATGATGCCGGTCAGCAGCACCCCGGACGCCATGTAGTTGTATACCGAAAGCATGTAGGATCGGAGGCCCACATCGCGGGCGGCGCGCGGAACGCCTACCGTCGCGGCGGTCACGCCGGTCGTTTGCGGGTCTTGCCAGTTGGCCATTCTATCTCCTTTGCGCGGGCGATGGGCCCGTTCGCTACCTGCGAATATATCGTGGATGCCCGAAGGGAGTTCAAGCGAATCCCGTCGATAACCGTTGCGCGTTGGTCGAGGCCCGCAGAACGCCGGATTAACGGAAATGCATTGTCATGATATCGGGCGGACGCCGCGTCGGGGTGGGTCGAGCACAAATCGGGGGATAGGATGCTGCAGGCGACAGCCGAACCCGTAACCGCGCGCGAGCGAATTCTCTCGCTCGATGTGCTCCGCGGATTCGCCATGTTCGGGGTGCTCGTGGCCTATACCATGTGGAGCCTCGGAACCGCGCCCGAGGAAAGCTGGTCGAAGCTCGACAATTTGCTCGCCGGCCTCGTCAACTTCTTCGTCGACGGGAAATTCTACACGATTCTCGCATTCCTGTTCGGCCTCGGCTTCTCGATTCAGCTGAGCCGCGCCTCGAGCGATTCAAGCGCCGTCGACCTCTACTGCCGAAGGCTTGCAATCCTCGCCGCGATCGGACTGGCGCACGCCCTGATACTGCGCAACGGCGACATCCTCCTGCCCTACGCCCTCACGGGCTTCCTGATGATCCCGTTTCGCAACGCGGCAGACAGGACCATCCTGGCGGCCGCGTTTGTCGCCTTGCTGTTGCCAATCGCCGCACGGCTCACCTGGCAAGCCTCTGGCATCCCCATGCCAGACCGGCCGCACCTCGAGAACGCATCCTATCTGGTCGAGAATGCCGCCTGGGTGCGCTACTGGTATGCGACCGCAATCCTCAACTGGCCGACCAACCTGACGCTGTTCCTGTTCGGCTTGCTTGCCGGGCGGAAGGAGCTTCTCGTTAAGCTCGCCGGAAGTCCGCGAACGCTCGTCGCGATCGCACTTTGTGGTGTTGCCGCAGGCGCGGCTCTCTTCTTCGCCGAGAAGGCACTCGAGCTGTCGCGCTGGGGCTTGCTCCGGAGTGTCGTCTTCACTTTGCATTGCTGGGGGATGTCGAGTGCCTATGTCGCAACCTTGCTTCTCGCCCTGCGCACATCGGCTGGCGTTGCAATCCTGACTCCACTCTCCGCGATCGGCCGGATGGCGCTGACCAACTATCTTGGCCAGGCAGGCACGATCGTTCCGCTTTGCCTCGCGTTCGGCTGGTTCGACAAATTCACCCCGACGACCTCGCTCACGCTTGCGCTGGCGGTCTTTTTGGTCGTCCAGCTACCCTTTAGCATTTTCTGGCTGAAACATTTCGAATTCGGTCCCGCCGAGTGGGTCTGGCGGATGTTCACCTACGGCCATGTGCCTTCGCTCAGGCGCGGCATTGCTGTCGGGCACAGCTAATGCGACAGTGACACCAGTCGATCGGGGAGCAACGGCGTTGGTTCGACGGCTCGCGTTGTTCGTTGCCGCGCTGGCGGCATCGCTTTTCACTTCGTCGGCGTTCGGCGCCACGGCCCCGCAGCGCATCGTCGCCGTCGGCGATCTCCACGGCGATTATGCCGCTTGGGCCGAAATCGCCCGCGCTTCAGGCCTGACCGACGCCAGCGGCCATTGGGCGGGGGGCAAGACCATCCTCGTCCAGATGGGCGACGTCACCGACCGCGGGTCGGACTCGCTCAAAATCGTCCGCTCGCTCCAGCAGCTGCAGAAGGAGGCGCCGCGCAAAGGCGGCAAGGTCATCGTCGTCCTCGGCAACCACGAGGCGATGAACCTCATCGGCGACGACCGCTACACGACGCCGGGCGAATATGCGGCCTTCGCGGACGCTCAGTCCGCCGCGCGGCGCGACCGGGTCTATCAGGCCAATCGCGCCCAGCTCGAGGCGGCGGCGCGCGCCTCCAATCCCAACACGACGCCCGAGCAGGTGCGTTCCGCCTGGATGGCCAATCATCCGCTCGGCTGGGTCGAGCACAGGCTCGCCTGGGGGCCGTCGGGCGAACTCGGCAAATGGGCGACCGGCAACCCCGCGATCGTGAAGATCGGCGGCACTTTGTTCGTCCACGGCGGGATAAGCGCTGAATATGCGAAGCAACCGTTGGAGGCAGTCAACAAGCGCGTTGCCGCCGCAATGGCCGCGGCAGACGATAGTCCCGCGTCCGTCCTCACCGATCCGCTCGGACCGCTCTGGTACCGCGGCCTCGTACAAGCCGATCCCGATGCCCAGGCCGCCCGCGCCGCCGCCAAGCCGCCACTGTCGCCGCTGACCCAGGACCAGGAGCTTACCGCGGTGCTCGCAGCATATGGCGCTCAGCGGCTGGTCATCGCGCACACACCGAGCCTGCAGGGAATCCAGATCACCAACGGCGGGCGCCTCGCGCGCATCGATACAGGGATTTCGCGCTACTATGGCGGGCCGCTGACCTGGCTGGAAATCAGTGGTGGCCAGATGATCCCGCACACCGTGCCGCGCTCGCCGTAGTCAGAAGGAGGGGGCCGATGAATAAGTCCTGGTTTGCAGCTGTGCCCCTCGCGCTCGCCGCGTCGGCTGCCACAGCCGCGAAGCCGCCGACCCCGCCGACCCCGCTTTTTGCGAGCGACGCACCAATCCACCTCACCATCCAGGGACCGATCTCCACGCTGGCGTCGAATCGCACCGAGGTGCCGCGCCCGGCAACGATGACGGTCGACGGCATTACCTACCCGATCACGCTCTCGACCCGGGGAATTACGCGCAAGACGAGCGACATCTGCGACTTTCCGCCGCTCCGGGTCGAGCTCGCAGCCCCCGCTCCTCCGGGTTCGCTGTTCGCGCATCAGCACCGCCTCAAGCTCGTCACCCATTGCAAGCGCTCGGCCGATTTCCAGCAAAAGGTGCTGCTCGAATATTCCGCCTACCGATTGTTCAACCTGATGACGCCGATGAGCTTTCGCGCGCGCCTGGCGAATATCGACTATGTCGATGCCAGCGGCCGCCCCTTCGTGTCTCGGATCGGCTTCTTCCTTGAGGATTTCAGCGACGTCGCCAAGCGCAACGGAATGGTGGCCGCGCACCTCGGCTCATCGGTCTCGCTCCAGCAGATCGAACCGGGCTCCGGCGCTCGCTTTGCGGTGTTCGAATATTTGATCAGCAATTACGACTGGTCGATGCGCGCCGGGCCCGCGGGCACGGAATGCTGTCATAATGGCCGATTGA
>JAXDPR010000178.1:0-3451 GCA_034668265.1 Sphingomonadales bacterium | reverse complement strand
GTACAGGGTCGACAAGCTCGCTAAGCGCGGCGGCGCGGTGATCAAGAAAAAGCACATCCTCGCGAAATCTGACAACGAGGCCATAAAGCAGGCGAAGGACAGTCCCGACTGTCCGACCTGCGAGGTGCTCCATAACGGCCAGACGGTCGGGCAGGTCATCTAGCGAGCTGCCGATCGCAGGCCTGGTCCAGGGCACGGAGTCTGTCGTGAGTGCGGAGAATTGGCATGAAGAGCGAGACAGGCTGGTGCGGCTCATCAATGCGATCGAGTCCGGCACGATCACGCACATCGACGAGGAGGATCTTCGGCAACTCCAGGCGACCAGTCCGGAAAACATCGCCTCGCTGAAAGAGCGGCTTGCGCAATTGAACGCCCGGCTTGGCGACGACCAGGGCTGATATTACCGGGGCCTGTCATTCCCGGGACGTCAAATGCTCACAAGTCGGATGCAGGCCGATCGTACAGTGCCGAAAGGCTGCGGCCGGGCAGAGGCGTGTGGCGCTTGATGAAGTCTTCCGCCTCCCGCATCGTCGCGAAGCAATGTTCGGTGGCGGCGCCCTTTTGGTGGGCGAGGACGGCGACGTACGGCAGCTCGGCACGCGGCACGTGCATGACCCGGCCCGCGGTCGAGCTCATGTGCCCGCCTTCATTGCCCCGCGCCTGGTCGTCGCGAACCGTCATGACCGCGCGCTCATCTGCTTGAGCAGCGTTTCCACGCGCGCGAGCCCTTCGTCGCTCTCGATCGCGAGCTGGAGAGGCGGGGCATCGAGCGCGTCGTTGCGGGTGTTGAGAAAGGCGATCGTGGGCGCTGCCTCGCGGAAGTGACGCCAGGCCGACGCCACCAGGTCGCTCTGCCGCCTCGACTGGTCGGCGGACATCGGGGGACCGCGGCGCTTGCGAAACTCCATGGTCCGGCCGCGCGCCGGCGGGTCGACCGGATCGGGCGCGGGCGGATCGACCGGATCGGGCGCGGTCACGTGACGGACCCCGGCAGCGCGCGCCCGGCGCCGAGCGCCTCGCGCGTGCGGGCAATTTGTTCGGAATATTCGCGGGCGAACTGCTCGTGGGCGCGCTTCTCGCGCGGGCTCATGGAGCGGTCGCCGGCCATCAGCGAAAGCTGGTGCCAACGCAGCAGGGTATTGAGGTCGACCACGGCGATGCTCCTTGGTGCTGTAAGCGGGAGCTCAGCATTGTCTCTCGGTCGCCGGCGCCTACGCGAGCCGTGCCGGCGATGCACCCGATATGGGGCCTTAGGCGCCGGATTACCACCGGCGCCCCGGTAAGGGGTTACGGAAACCGAACTAATTTAAGTTAGGTCCTCAACGCGGCACAATGTATGCTTGCGGCACCACCGGCATTGCAGGCGCGCCGCTGGCTGAGAGACGCACGAAGCTCCCGCCCCAGACGGAGCACAAAGATGAAACAGGTTCACGACCTTGGCGAGGCGCAGGCGCTTGCGCTGGCCATTGTCGATACGTTGCCCGAGCCGTTTCTCGTCCTGGACGACACGCTCCAGCTGCTTGCGGGAAGCCGGTGCTTCTACGAAATCTTCGGAGCGAGCCCCGCCAACGCAAATCAAACCTCGGTTTTCGACCTGTCGGAGGGGCAATGGAACATCCCTGGCCTGCGCCAGCTGCTCGAGGCCGTGGTCCTTGACCGCACAACGCTCGACAGCTTCGAGTTTGAGCGGGAGTTCGCCACCCTCGGCAAACGCACCCTCCATTTGAGTGCTCTGCCCATCCGCGATCAGCACGGCCTGACCCCGATGGTGCTGGTTTCGATCAAGGACATCACCGAACGTCGCGTCGCCGAACAAGAGAAGCAGAAATTGCTCGAGCACACCGAGGAGCTGCTCGAACAGCAAAGGACCTTGCTGCGCGAAATGGAGCACCGGATCGCCAACAGCCTCCAGATCATCGCCAGCATCCTGCTGCTCAAGGCCGGCGCAGTGACGTCCGAGGAGACCAAGAACGAACTTCGCGCGGCGCACCAGAGGGTGATGTCCGTCGCGGCCGTGCAGAGCCATTTGCATTCGTCCGAGGGCATCGAGGAGATCGAGATCGGCCCGTACCTGACCAAGCTCAGTTCGGGCCTCGCGGCGTCGATGGTGGACCCCAAGCAATCGGTCGGCATTTCAGTAACTGCCGATAAGGGAACGCTTCCGACCAGCCACGCCGTGAGCATTGGCCTAATCGTCACCGAGCTCATCATCAATGCCGTGAAATATGCGTTTCCCGACGCGCCAGCCTCGGCGCACATCCAGGTCATCTTCGAGATGGCAAAATCGGACTGGAAACTCACCGTGGCCGACAACGGCAAGGGCCGCACTCAAGCCGTCGGTGCGAGCGCGTCCACGGGTCTGGGCGCGGCGCTGGTCGCTGCTTTGGCGAAGCAGCTAAGCGCGCAGGTTTCCGAAACCTCGTCGGACAAAGGCCTGGCGATCACGGTGACCCGGGCCACGTTCGATTCTCGACTGCCTCGCGCCGCCTGACGGCATCGAGGGGCTGCTCAAGACCCGGCGCGGAAGTTTGCCAAGTTTGCTGCCCCGCGCGCCTCTGCGCGAGCTACTCCTGCTCCTCCTCGTCGTCATCGCCCCAGTCGTCCGGGTTGCCGTCCTTTTCGGGCGCGTTGATCGAGATTTCGAGGAGCGCGTCGCCGAGCGCGTAGCTGCGGTCGAGCTGCGAGGGCTCCGGCCGCGGGGGCAAGGCATCGATTCACTTGCCGTAGCGGGCCGCGCGGCGGCTGCGCAGCAGGAACATGGTCAGGCGCTCGTCGAAGTGGCGATATTCGCCGACCTGCTCGCCCTTGCTGGTGTCGGACATGCCGACGCGGCGGCAGGCCTCGTCGACGCATTTGCTCACCGCCAGCGCCTCGATGAAGGCGATTTGCTTTTCGGCGGTCCAGCCGTCGTGGCGCGGGCGAAGCCTGGCCGGCTCGAAGGTGATTGCAGTTGAAAGAGGTGCGGGGACCAGCTCGCCGCTGGAAATCGGTTTGTGCTCTGACATTGTGCCTCCAAGGGGAAAAGAGGCAGTTCACTTATGGCAAAACAGGCCCTGTAGGACAGCATTTTTGTTGGCCGGACAGAGGGGGCGTTAGGCAATCGCCTGCATTGCGCTGCTCGGCTGTCCCCCGGACAGCCTGCGCCGCGCAACCTATCGTTTACCCTGTGATCGGCGCTAAACCGCCGTGCGATGTGCAACCTCTACAAGATGACCAGGACCGTGGACGAGGTCGCGCGGCTGTTCGGCGCGGTCGCCGATCCGCCCGGCAATGCCGGCGACACCGTCTATCCGGGGTATCCGGGCTACGTGGTCGCCGAGGGGCGGGTGCGGCAAATGATTTGGGGTTTCCCGCTCACCCTGATGGGCAAGAGCGGCCAGCCGCTGAAGCCCAAGCCGGTCAACAATGCCCGCACCGACAAGCTCGACGGCGGCTTCTGGCGGCCGAGCTT
>JAXDPR010000177.1:0-2853 GCA_034668265.1 Sphingomonadales bacterium | reverse complement strand
ACCTCGTCGCGCGCGGAGGCGAGCCGTTCGCGGTTGCGCGCGAACTCTGCATAGGCCTGGGCGAGCTTGAGCCCGAAGGTGACGGGCTCGGCGTGGATTCCGTGACTGCGCCCGATTGTGGGGGTGAGCTTATGCTCCAGCGCACGGCGCTTCAACACCGCCAGCAGCGCGTCGATGTCGGCGATCAACAGGTCGGCCGCCTGTTTGAGCTGCACCGCCAACGCCGTGTCGAGCACGTCGGAACTCGTCATGCCCTGGTGCAGCCAGCGCCGCTCCGGCCCGAGCTTCTCGCCGGCCCAGGTGAGGAAAGCGATTACGTCATGCTTGGTGACCGCCTCGATCCGGTCGATCGCGTCGATATCGATCTCGCCCAGCGCATCCTTGTCGTAGGCGGCACGGATCGTCGCCGCGTCCTCGGCCGGGATCATGCCGATCTTCCCCATCGCCTCGGCCGCGAACACCTCGATTTGCCACCAGATGCGGTAGCGGTTCTCGGCTGACCAGTTGGCGGTCATTTCGGGGCGCGAATAGCGGGGGACCATGGGGCAGGCGGCTAGCAGGGAAGCCGCAGTGCATCAAATCGAAGTCAGGTGTTGCGAAGCTGCCCGATTAAGCGATCGACCCTCTGAAGGGCGACATCGATCATTTGAATCTCGGGATGGGCGGCGACCAGAATTGTGTCATTGGACAGGCCATTGCCAAGCTGAACGAGATCAGCTCGAAGCGCTGCCAGCTCCGCCACAATTGATGTGTCGCTGGATATGTTCGTTGCGTCCGCAGCACTACCAGGGTGCGAGACAGCCCTCAGGCTTGAGACGATGTCGTCAACTTTTTCCTGATGGGCGCCCACGGGTCGCGACAACCAATCGGCAACGTTGACCTTAGCCGAAAATACAAGACCGGCCCTTCGTTCGACCTTCCAAGCGATCTGACCGGATATTTGGAGGGCGCCCCGCTTGAGAATCACTTCGACGCCCGGGTCGGGGAAAAGCGATGCCTCGATGAGAGCGCCGGATTGCGACATGTTTCTGATGTGCACAGCCGACGAGCCCAGGTCAGAATAAAGGACCGCCGCCACGAACACATGACTTCGTGTTTGCCTCCTACTCTCGTCGAGCGTGGCGAGTCCGGGTGCTGCGCAGTCCACATCGCGAAAGTGGCTGAAACAAGTGAACAATTGTTCCCTGTTTGATCCACAATGGAGCTAGTTTGAGTCGCCCCTTCAGGACGCCATTCGAATGGAAAGTGGACCTGGGAAGCGATCCCTCAGATCAGCCCCATCGCGCGCATGCTGGTGCGCCCAGCCGCGCCGACGATCACATGGTCGTGCACCGTGACCTTCATATGCCGCCCGGCCTCGACCAGGTCGCGGGTCAGGCGGATGTCCTGGGTCGACGGCGTCGGGTCGCCGCTCGGGTGGTTGTGGACGATGATCAGCGCGGTCGCGCCGAGCGCGATGGCGCGGGCGATGACTTCGCGCACGTGGACCGACGCCTCGTCGACCGAGCCCTGCCACAGGGCCTCGTTGGCCAGGAGCATGTTCTTGGCGTTGAGGAACAGAATTCGTACCTCCTCGGTCCGGCGGTGCGCCATCGCCGCGGTCAGATAATCCCCGAGCGCGTCCCAGCTCGACAGCACCGGTTGCTCTTCGACCCGCGCTTCCAGCAGCCTCAGCGCGGTCGCCTCCGCGATCTTGAGCGCGGCGATGGTCGGGTCGGTCAGGCCTTCGCGCCGCAAAGTGTCCGCGCTCGCGCCGAGCAGCGGTCCGATCCCGCCGAAATCGTGCAGCAGCCGCTTCGCCAGTGGCTTGGTGTTGACCCGCGGGATGGTCAGGGTCAGCAGATATTCGACCAGCTCATAATCGTGGAAACCGCCGGGGCCGGCGTCGAGCAGCCGCTCGCGGAGGCGCGAGCGGTGGCCCTTCGCATCTAGCTTCTCCGGATTGCTGGCGCGCGCGTCCGTGCCGCCTCTTATCTGGGCGTGGTCCGAGCGCCGCCGTTACAGCACAGGTTGGCGTCACTAGGGAAGCGGTCATGCCGCATCTGGAACGGTCAAGCGGCGCATGGGTTAGTGGCCCGAGCGACGGAAGGAAGACGGGCGCGCGGTGCCGGAGGAGCAAGGGACAGTGATCGTTAGGCGGCGGCCATTCGGCCGTATCGCCATGTTCGTCGCGCTCGCGCTCCTCATCCTGCTCGTCGTCGCGATTGGCGTGCTGTGGGTCCAGCGCCGGCCGATTGCGACCCACTACCTCAAGGGTGAGTTCGAGCGGCGCGGGGTTACCGCCAGCTATCACCTCGACCGGGTGGGCCTTCGGATCCAGGAGGTCAGCAACCTCGTCATCGGCGATCCGAAGCGGCCGGACCTCATCGCCCGCTTCGCCCACATCGAGACCCGGCTGAAGGTCAACGGCAATTTCGAAGTCTATCGCATCGTCGCGCGCGGCGTCCGGCTGCGCGGCCGGCTGGTCCACGGCCGCATCAGCTGGGGCCAGATCGACAAGATGTTGCCGCCGCCGAGCAACAAGCCGTTCGCTCTGCCGTCTTTTGCGGTGGACATCTCCGACAGCAGCATTGCCTTGGCAACGCCGTTCGGCCCGCTCGGTCTGGCGATCGAAGGACAGGGCAAGCTTAGCGGCGGCTTTGCTGGGCGGGCGGCGATCGTCAGCGCGCGCATGGCCCCGGGCCGTTGCGCCGCCACGAATGTTCACGCTTATGTGGCGGTTTCGGTCGTCGCCCGCCGGCCGCAAATCGACGGGCCGGTGACTGCCGAGCGCTTTTCCTGCCCGGCCAGCCGCTTCGATGTCGGGGCGCCTAGGTTCGACGCTAAAGCGAGCTTCAACGAGTCTTTTACAAG
>JAXDPR010000176.1:0-3564 GCA_034668265.1 Sphingomonadales bacterium | reverse complement strand
AAGTCGGACGACCTGGTCGGATGGCGCCGCATCGACGCCGATGCTGTGAAGGTCCTCCCCGTCGAGGCTCGTCAACACGGTAACCGCGACCAGCTTGGTTTGCGGCCCGGCAGCAGCCCTTGCCGCCCTCAGCATCTCCGCGCCGCCTGCTGCATGAACGGTCAGGATCGCAGGCTCGAGTGGTGACAGCGCCTCGACGGCCTTGGCGACGGTGTTCGGGATGTCGTGAAGCTTTAGATCAAGGAATATCGGGATGCCGAGCGATGCGACGCGTCGAACGCCGGCGGGTCCTTGGGCCGCGAAGAACTCAAGGCCCAGCTTGAGGCCGCCGGCATGCTCTCGCACTGCCTCGGCAATTGCCAGTGCCTGGGCGAGCTCGGGCGTGTCGATAGCGACGAAGATCGGGCTCATATGACCGGCCCGGCCTCCTCGGCCGGAACGCCATCGCCCGACATCGCCGCGAGACGATTGCGCTCCATCGCCTCGATCCGCCGCCGGTGCGACCAGATCCGCGTCCGCATCAGCGACCAGGTCGGGGCAAAGCCGATCAGGAAGGCGATGAGGAGCAAGATCGGCAGCTTAATGTCGGCCTGGATGTCGCCCCACAGGGTCACCGTCACGTCGAACCAGTTGCGGGTCGAAAACAGCGCTATCAGGACCGCGATCAGGACCCAGAAGAGGGTCTTCAGAAATTGCATGGCGGGGCGTTTAGGCGAGCCGAGCGTTGATTGCCAGCGGCGGCGGCATTCGTCGCACCGCTGACTCTGCCTGTCGCAAGCGCGTTAAGGCTGCCGTTGAGACTGGCCCGCCTCCCCGGCACACGAGGGAGGAGGGTGGGGAGAAGACCGGTTTTGCAAAAGGCTCAAAAGCTAGGGTTGGGCGCATTCGTGCTGCTGATGGGCGCGTCGCTGCTGGCGATGCGCCCCCATCCCGCGGTGAGTGGCGGCCAGGACCCGCGTGTCACCGCGGCCCATCTCAAGCTCGCCGCCGTTTCGACTGAGGCGCGGCGCGACGTCGATTATCGCCTGCTCGACGCCCGCCTTAGACAATTGATGACGAAGCCGACGATGGTCGGCCTCGCGGTTGGTGTGGTCGAGAACGGCAGAATCACGTTCCTCCAGGGCTATGGCGAGACGCTCGCCGGTTCGGGCGAGACGGTGACTCTGGAAACCGTCTTCCGCTGGGCATCCTGCTCGAAGGGCGTTGCCGCGACGATGGTCGCCAAGCTCGCGGAACAGGGCAAGATCGACCTCAATGCGCCGGTCGTGAACTATGCGCCAGATCTCAAGCTTCCCGCCGGCAATGAATATAAGGCGAGCGTCGGCGACTTGCTGTCGCACCGACTGGGACTCTACCGCAACGCCTATGACAACAAGCTGGAAGAGGGCCAGGACCCAAGCTTCCTCCGCGCAAGCCTTGCCCAGCTCAATCCGACTTGCGCGCCGGGGACCTGCTGGTCGTACCAGAACGTTGCTTATGATGCGTCGAGCGAGATGGTCTCGCGCATCACCCACTTGCCGTACGAGCAGGCAGTCAAGCGCTACCTCTTCAATCCCATCGGCATGGCGAGTGGCAGCGTGTCGCTCGCCGGCCTCGAGGGCAGCCGCAGCTGGGCGAAGCCGCATAGCGTCGGCAAGCGGCCGCTGCCGATCGTCGACACTTATTACAAGGTTCCCGGCGCCGGCGGCATCAACAGCAATATCAAGGACATGGCGCTGTGGATGGAAGCCCAGATGGGCGAGATGCCCGACGTCGTCGACGGCAAGGTGCTCGACACCATCCACGCCCCCTACGTCGTCACACCGTCCGAGCGTGGCCGGCTGCGCAAGTTTCTCGAGCGATTGGGGACGGCCTGGTACGGCTATGGCTGGCGCAGCTATGATTATGCCGGCCACCACATCGTCGGCCACCGCGGTGGCATCAACGGCTATCGCTCGTTGATTCTGTTCGACCCCGAAAAGAAGAGCGGCGTGGTGGCATTATGGAACAGCAACACCAGCCAGCCCGGCGGACTCGAGTTCGAGGTGATGGACATGGTCTACCACCTGCCGTTCCGCGACTGGCTCGAGCTCAGCAAGGGACCCGAGCAGTCGATCGCCGCCACGGACGCGGAGCCCGAGAACGGCGGCGGCGACCGACCGTAGGAACATCAGCCGGCCCCCGTTGGTTCTTCAATAAATCCAACGGGAGTAAGAAGTTATGGCGGAAGGCAACAAGCAGGACGCGATTGCGCTGTTGAAACAGGACCATCGCAAGGTCGCGGATTTATTTGAGAAATTCGAGAAGGCGAGCGGCGACAGCCGCAAGCAGGCGCTTGCTGAGGAAATCTGCCTCGAGCTGTCTGTCCACGCCCAGATCGAAGAAGAGATTTTTTATCCGGCGTGTGAGGGCAAGGTCGACGAGGACCTGCTCAAGGAATCCTATGTCGAACATGACGGCGCCAAGGTGCTGATCGCCGAGATCATCGCCGGCGGACCCAAGGAAGACGAATATTACGACTCCAAGGTCAAGGTGCTGTCCGAAGAGATCGAGCACCATGTCGAAGAAGAGGAAAAGCGCATGGAGGGCCTGTTCGCCCAAGCGCGCAAGGCTGGTCTCGACATGGATGCGCTCGGCCAGGAACTCGCTGCCCGCAAGTCGGAGCTGACTGAGCAGTTCAAGACTAGCGGGATCCCGACCCCGCGCCTCACCACCTTGGACGAAGTGTCGGTCTAACGGACTTCCACTTGCCGCTTCGTCAGCGCAGCGCTGCAACCTGCTGGCGCTGCGCGTCGCGGCCATAGATATCGTCGACAAACGCCAATTGCCCGCCGTCCACATGCGCGGTCAGGTAGGTCACGTAGATCGGCACGGGGGCCGGCAACAGAACATTCTGCTCAGGGTCCGATGAAGCCGCCTGCGGCTCGCGACCCATCAGCCAGCGACCCAGCCGCTCGGCGTCCTCGAGCCGGATGCAGCCGTGGCTCAGGGTGCGGTCCTCCTGCGCGAACAATGCCTTGTTCGGAGTGTCGTGTAAGTAGATGTCGGAACCGTTCGGGAAGCCGATCTTGATCCGGCCCATCGAATTGCCGGGGCCCGGAAGCTGGCGAACCTTCAGAAATCGGTGACCCTCGGCAACTGCATGCCAATCAACGTGGACTGGATCGATCTTTTCCCCGGAGTCAGGATCCATGACCTCGTAGCCGTGCGACCGGAGATAGCCGAGGCCCTGCCCAAGCACGTTACGCGCGATCAGGGAACGGACCATCTCTCCCGAGACGTGCCAATAGGGGTTGAGAGTCGCGTAATAGATGGTGCTGGCGAGCATTGGCGTCTGGGTCGACGGATCAGCCTTGCCGACGATCACCTTCATGGAATCCGAGATTCGTCCGTCCTCGATCATGTAGAGCCGCGCGCCAGCCGTATCGACCATGACGTAGCGGCCCTCCGGCGGCACATCGCGGGCACGTTCGAGGCTCGCCTGCACGCGCGGATCGATCTGCCCGCCGTTCGCCTGCGCTGCGGACCAGGCCGCCTCGCGCAGCTCGGCGTAGAGCGGGTTCACTTGCGCAACATTGCGCACAT
>JAXDPR010000175.1:0-3020 GCA_034668265.1 Sphingomonadales bacterium | reverse complement strand
GTGCCGGTCACCGCCGGATCCGGAGCGGCGGCCATCGCCGGGCTCGTTGCGATCGCCAGCGCAAGCGGGCTGGCTGCTACGGCGAACCGCCAGCGTGAAGACGTGTTGATCATAGATAGTCCCCCTCGATCCGAACCGCGCGCGGTTCGGGCGTCAAATATCTGAGGGTGCAAGACCCTCTCCCGACGCTAGGGATATCAGAGCCCGTCGAAAGCGGAACCGGGACGGACGGCTATACATACGTATTCAAGTAGCTAAGAAGTCACACTGATGACGCAGAGGCGGCCGACCTCGTTCGACATCGCGGCGCTGGCGGGGGTTTCGCAGCCGACGGTTTCACGCGCGCTGTCGGGCAATCCGTCGGTCAGCGATGAAACGCGCAAGCGCGTCCTCGAGGCCGCCGAGCAGCTCCATTACACAGTCGACAAGAACGCTTCGGGCCTGCGCCGGCAACGCGCCAAAACGCTGGCTTTGCTGTTCTTCGAAGAGGGGCCGGAAACGGCGGTCCTCAATCCTTTCTATTTGTCGCTGGTCGGTCCGATGGTCCGGCGCTGCGCCGCGCACGGCTACGACCTGCTGATCTCGATCCAGCAGCTCTCGTCGGACTGGCACGTCGATTATGAGGACAGCCGCAAGGCCGACGGGATCATCCTGCTCGGCTACGGCGACTATCTCGAATATCGTCCGAAGCTCGAGCAGCTCGTCGACCGCGGCGCGCATTTCGTGCGCTGGGGGACGGGCGGCGATGGGCAGCTCGGCATGGCGGTTTCGTCGGATAATGAGCGCGGCGGTTTCGAGGCCACGACCCATTTGTTGCAGCGGGGGCGGCGCCAAATTGCCTTCATCGGCACCGCCGGCGCCGGCTTCCCCGAAGTGCAGGAGCGATGGCGCGGTTACAGCCGGGCGCTGCACGCCGCCGGGATCGAGCCGGACTCGCGGCTCCAGGTCGATTCATCTCCCGACGAAGCTGACGGGCGGGCGGCGGCCGAAAAGCTGCTCGCGCGCGGGGTTGAATTCGACGCGATCTTCGCCGCGAGCGACGTTGCCGCGATTGGCGCGATGCATGCGCTCCAGCAGGCGGGCCGCGGTTTGCCAGAGATTGCGGTCGTTGGCTTCGACGACATCCCTGCGGCCTGCCTCGCCAGCCCGCCGCTGACGACCGTCACGCAGGACGCGCACGCCGCCGCCGAAGCGCTGGTCGACGCGCTGATCGAGGCGATCGAAACCGGCAAGACCGCCGACCGTATCCTTCCCGTCCGCTTGACGGTGCGGGGGTCCTCCTAAGCGGTCACTGGCGGCATCACCGGCCCCTCCGCCGGCCGCCGGGCGTAAATGCCAAAAGCGGCGATTACCGCGTAGCAAATCGCTGGCAGCAACATCGCGAAGTGGAGACTGCCGGACTTGTCGGCGAGCAAGCCGGTCAGGACCGGAACCACCGCGCCGCCGAAGATGGCGATGTTGATGATGCCCGACCCGTCCGCGGCGCGCGGCCCGAGTTTCTCGCAGGCGAGGCTGAAGATGGTCGGGAACATGATCGAGTTCATCAGGCCGATGGCGAGCAAGCTGTAGGCCGAGGTCGTGCCGGTGGTGTTGGCCGAGATGGCAAGCAGGAGGATCGCTCCCGTCGCCAGCGTCGCCAGGATCTTGCCGGGGCTCAAGATGCGCAGGAAGTAAGAGCCGATGAAGCGGCCGACCATTGCTCCGCCCCAATAAAACATGATCATCTTGCCTGCAGCTTCGGCGGTTGTCCCGAGCACATCCTGCTGCATCAGATAATTGACGATCAGTGAGCCGATCGAGACTTCGCCGCCGACGTAGAGGAAGATGCACAAAGCGCCGAAGCCAAATCGGGTGCGCTTGAGCAGCGAGAAGCCGGCAAGCGGCGAGCTATGGTCGTGCTTCTCGCCCGGCAATTTGTTCCGGAACGCCCAGACCACGGCGGCGATCACCGCCAGCGCGACGGCAAGGCCGATGTAGGTGCTGACGATCGCTCGCGTCTCGTCGGTGCGATATTGGTCGAGCGCCGCGCCCGAGAGTTGCGCCGCGCTCACCCCGGCCAGACCGCCGAGGATCAGCGCCGAGCCGACGCGCGGGAAGATGGTCGTGCCGAGGCTGTTGAACGCCTGCGCGAAGGTCAGCCGGCTGTGGACCGTTTTCGCCGGACCGAGCAGGCTGATCAGCGGATTGGACACAACCTGTACGACGACGACGCCGCTCGCCAGCACGAACAAGGCGAGCAGGAACAGACCGTAGGTGGCAGTCGCGGACGCGGGGATGAAAAGCAGGCAGCCAACCATCATCGTCAGCAGGCCGACGGTCGCGCCGCGCATGTAGCCGATCTTCTTGACCAGCTGCGCACCTGGGATCCCGATCACCAGATAGGCGGTGAAGAAGCAGAACTGGATCAGCATCGCCTGCGTGTAATTGAGGGTGAACAGCTCTTTGAGCTTGGGGATGATGACGTCGTTGAGACTGGTGATCCCGCCAAAGATGAAAAACAGAGCGAACACGAAATAGCGCAGCTGGGGCGCGTCAACGCCTCCATCGGGGAGTTCAAGCGGCGTCGCGTTCGCCTCGCCCTCGGTCGCCGAGGTAGGTAGGACCATCGTTACATCTCCCCTAGACAATCCGCCTTGGCTATCGACTTGCGCGCGCGCAGTCATCCCCTTTCAGCGCATTCGTATGCACTGGTTGTGTGACGTGGGCGCCCGTGCCAGCTTGCCGGCCGGGGAGAGCCAGATGGATCAGCGAGCCACAATGGAGAAGCCGCGGCAGCCGCTCGCCGGGCTGTGGAACATTTCGTTCGGCTTCTTCGGAATCCAGATCGGGTTCGCGCTGCAAAATTCGAACATGAGCCGGATCTTCCAGACGCTCGGCTCGTCGCTCGATGACCTTCCGGCTTTGTGGGTCGCGGCTCCGCTCACCGGGCTGCTCGTCCAGCCGATCATCGGCCACATGTCCGACCGCACCTGGCTTGGGCGATTGGGGCGGCGGCGGCCTTACTTCGTGACCGGCGCGGT
>JAXDPR010000174.1:0-9495 GCA_034668265.1 Sphingomonadales bacterium | reverse complement strand
AATATAAGGTGGGCGGGACCTGCGTGATCCGCGGCTGCGTGCCCAAGAAGCTGCTCGTTTACGGCGCCCACTTCGCTGAGGACCTGGACGATGCGGCAATGTTCGGCTGGGACGTGCCGACCAAGCGCTTCGACTGGGTGGTGCTCCGCGACAATGTCCTCGCCGAGGTGAGCCGAATTGAAGCCGCCTATACCGACACGCTCACCAACCATGACGTGACTATCTTCCATGAGCGCGCCGAGCTGACCGGGCCCAAGACGCTCCGGCTCGTCGGCGGCAAGGAGATCAGCGCCGAGAAAATCCTGATCGCCACTGGCGCGACGCCGGTCATGCCGAAGATCGAAGGCATCGAGCATGCAATCAGCTCCAACGAGGTGTTCAACCTCAACAAGCTGCCCAAGCGAATCGTGATCGCCGGCGGCGGTTATATCGCCAACGAGTTTGCCGGCATCTTCCACCAGTTCGGCAGCCATGTGACTCTGGTCAACCGAACCGACGTCATCCTGCGCCAATACGACCAGCAGATCGTCGACCGGCTGATGCAAATCTCGATCCGCAAAGGCATCGAATTCCGCTTCCATTCGACGATCGACAAGCTCGAGCGGCGCGACGGTGGCACGCTCCACATCTCCATGAGCGGTTGCGACGACATCGAGGCCGACGCGCTGCTGTTCGCCGTTGGACGCAAGCCGAACACCGGTAGCCTTGGGCTCGATCTGGCCGGGGTCGAGATGGGCGAGAAGGGGCAGATCAAGGTCGATGCCGACAACCGCTCCAATGTCCCGTCGATCTTCGCCGTCGGAGACGTCACCGATCGGATCCAGCTGACGCCGGTCGCGATCCGCGAGGGACAGGCGTTCGCGGACACCTTCTTCGGCAACGCGCCGCACCAGGTCGACTATGATTGCGTGCCGAACGCGGTGTTCAGCCACCCGCCGCTCGCCGGGGTCGGTATGACCGAAGGCGAGGCGCGCAACAAGCTTGGCCAGATCAAGACCTTCACATCGGACTTCCGGGCGATGAAGAATGCGCTTGCCGGCCGCGACGAGCGCTCGCTCTACAAGTTGGTCGTCGACGGTTCGAACGACCGGATCGTCGGCATCCACATGATCGGGCCCGACGCCCCGGAGATCCTCCAGGCGGCCGCGATCGCGGTTCGCGCCAAGCTCAAGAAGAGCGATTTCGACGCAACGGTGGCGCTCCATCCGACCATGGCGGAAGAGCTGGTGCTGATGCGCTAATCGTCATTGCGAGCGTAGCGAAGCAATCCAGCTGTCGTTACTGGATTGCCGCGGCGCCTGATGGCGCCTCGCAATGACGTCAGGGAGGGATCTTGCACGACGCGATCATCATCGGCGCCGGCCACAACGGCCTGACCTGCGCTTATTATCTGGCCAGGAAGGGCATGAAGGTCGCCGTGCTCGAAGCGGCCAATATTGTCGGAGGCGCGGCAGTCACCGACGAATTCCTTCCTGGTTACCGCAACTCGGCCGCGAGCTACACGGTCAGCCTGCTCCAACCCAAGGTCATCCGCGACATGGAGCTCGAGCGGCACGGATTGAAAGTCGTGCTGCGAAAGACGGACAACTTCCTACCCGGCTACGGCGATTATTTGCTGTCCGGCCGAGGAGGCCTGACGCACAAGGAAATCGGGCGGCACCACAAGCCCGACGCGGAGGCCTACGACCGTTATGTCGCCGAACTCGAGACGGTCGTCCGACTGCTCAAGAAATGGTTGCTGCGTTCCCCGCCAAATGTCGGGCGTACGGCCAGCGCCATTCCAAAGCTGCTCAGCCTCGGCCGCGACATGGCCGGTCTTTCGCTCGCCGAGACGCGCATCGTCCACGATTTCGCGGTCCGCAGTGCGGCCGACATCCTCGATCGCCATTTCGAGGGTGAGCTGACCAAGGCGCTGTTCGGCTTCGATGGCGTCGTCGGCAATTTCGCTTCACCGCAAGCGCCGGGTACCGCCTATGTCCTGCTGCATCACTTGTTCGGCGAAGCGGCTGGCGTCCCGGGCGCCTGGGGCCATGCGATTGGGGGCATGGGCTCGATCACACAGGCGATGGCGCGCGCCTGCCGCGAGGCAGGCGTCGACATCCTGCTCGGCCACCCGATCGAGGAAATCATCGTCGCGCGAGGTCGCGCGGCAGGCGTCGTCGCCAATGGCAAAGCTTGGCAGTCGACAAATGTTGTAGCCGGCGTAAATCCGAAACTGCTGTTCGACCGGCTGGTCCCGCGCGGCGCCGTCGACACGGACGTCGTGACCCGGATGCACAATTGGAAGTGCGAGAGCGCGACCTTCCGGATGAATGTCGCCTTGTCCGAATTGCCCAGGTTCAGCGTGCTTCCGAAGAAGGGCAATCACCTGACGTCGGGCATCATCATGGCGCCCAGCCTCGATTACATGCACCGCGCCTACCTCGACGCGGAGGTGAACGGCTGGGCGAAACAGCCGATCATCGAGATGCTGATCCCCTCGACGCTGGATTCAACGCTGGCGCCCAAGGGGCGGCACGTCGCCAGCCTGTTCTGTCAGCATTTCCGTTACGATCTCGGCCCGGGACGAAGCTGGGACGACGAGCGGGAGAAGGCCGCCGACCAGATTATCGCGACCGTCGACGCCCACGCGCCCGGGTTCGCCAAGTCGGTGCTCGGCCGGCAGATCCATTCGCCGCTCGACCTCGAACGGCGTTTCGGCCTGATCGGCGGCGACATCTTCCACGGCAAGATGGGCCTCGACCAATTGTTCAGCGCACGTCCAATGATCGGTGCCGCCGACTATCGGATGCCGCTCAAGGGCCTGTACCTGTGCGGGTCGGGCGCGCACCCGGGCGGCGGCGTGACAGGTGCGCCTGGCCATAACGCTGCACATGCGGTCCTTGCCGACCGCCGCTTCTGGGGGCGGCGGCATTGAAGCCGCTTGAGGGCATCAAGGTCCTCGACCTGAGCCGGGTGCTCGCCGGACCCTGGTGCACGCAGTTGCTCGCCGACCTCGGCGCCGAGGTGACGAAGATTGAACGGCCGGGGGCAGGCGACGACACTCGCCATTGGGGCCCGCCATGGCATGGTGAGGGCGACGAACGGGTCGCGGCTTATTTCCTCAGCTGCAACCGCGGAAAGAAATCAGCCGCGATTGATTTCGGACAGCCGCAAGGCGCCGCACTAGTCCGTAAGCTCGCCGCCCATGCCGACGTCCTGGTCGAGAATTTCAAGGTCGGGGGACTCGCCAGGTTCGGGCTCGACGCCGCCACGCTGCGCGCCGACAATCCGCGGCTGGTCTATGCTTCAATCACCGGCTTTGGCCAGGACGGGCCCTATGCCGACCGTGCCGGCTACGACTTCATTATCCAGGGCATGGGCGGGATGATGAGCATTACCGGCCTTCCTGACGATGAGCCCGGTGGCGGCCCGATGCGCGCCGGAGTCGCCGTCGCCGATCTCTTCACCGGCATGTACACCTGCGTCGCCATCTTGGCCGCGCTGTTCCGCCGCGAAAAGACCGGAGAGGGCGCGCATCTGGATCACGCGCTGTTCGACACCCAGCTGGCGATGCTCGCCAACCAGGCAGAGAATGCGCTCATTTCGGGCGAGGACCCGCCGCGTCAGGGCAATACCCACCCCAATATCGTACCGTACCAGCCGTTCGAGGCGGCAGATCAGCCGATCATCATCGCGGTTGGAAACGACAGGCAGTTCGCGCGCCTCGCCGAAATCTGTGGCCATCGTGAATGGGCGAGTGACTCGCGGTTCGCGACCAACGAGGCGCGCGTCGCGCACCGGGGCGAGATCGTCTCGCTAGTAAGCGCCACGATCCGCGATAAATCCGCCAAGGCCTGGCTCGACCAGCTCGAAGCCGCGGGCATTCCCGCCGGACCGATCAATTCGGTCAGCCAGGCGCTTGCTGACGTCCAGGCGCAGCACCGCCAGATGGTCCGCATCGTCGCCGGTGTACCGATGGTCGGCTCACCCGTCCGGCTCGACGGCGACCGCGCCGATAGCGCGCTGCCGCCTCCCGCACTGGGCGAGCATACCAATGAAGTGCTTACTGCCTTGGAGATCAATGCCGAAGATCTCGACCGGCTACGCGCGCAAAACGTGATCGGATAATGATCCAATTGAAATTTGAACCGAATTCAATGCCGTGGCATGCAGCGCATGCTGCGGAGGAGGGCCGGTGGCGAAGGTTTTTCTAAGCTATGCACGCGAAGACGTGGATGCCGCCCGGCAGCTGGCGGAGTGCATCGGCGCCGCCGGCAACGAAGTATGGTGGGACCGGCACATCCAGGGCGGCTCCCGTTTCACCAATGAAATCGATCGTGCACTTAAGGAAGCGGAGGCCGTCGTCGTCATTTGGTCGGAGACATCAGTGGATTCGGCCTGGGTGCAGGACGAGGCGGCGGAGGGCCGCGACACCGGCCGGCTAGTCCCGGTGACGTTTCGCGGTTGCCGCCCGCCGCTCGGGTTCCGCCAGTTTCATTCGATCGACCTCGGCAAGTGGAACGGCGGCGGCGACCCGGAGAACCTTGGCGAGCTGACCGCGGCGATCGGCAAGATCGTTGGCTCATCAGCAACGGGGGACGTCACGCCGAAGGCGCAAACCCGTGAGCACAAGGCGTCCGTTTGCGTCCTGCCGTTCGTAAACATGAGCGGCGATCCGGAGCAGGAATATTTCAGCGACGGGATCACTGAGGACATCATCACCGATTTGTCGAAGATTTCGGCGCTGTCGGTCGTTGCCCGCAACACCGCCTTCACGTTCAAGGGCAGGTCACTTGACGTGAAGGAAATCGTACGATCGCTCGAGGTCAGCCATGTCCTCGAAGGGAGCGTGCGCAAATCCGGGGAACGGGTGCGGATTACCGCCCAGCTCATTGACGGCGCCGCCGGCGACCATGTCTGGGCCGACCGCTTCGACCGCGAGCTCACCGACATTTTCGCGATTCAGGACGAAATCTCGAAGGCGATTGTCGCTGCGCTTCAATTGAAGCTGCTTCCCGAAGAGAAAAAGGCGATTGAAACACGCGGGACGCAGAGTGTGGAGGCCTACAATCTCTATCTCATGGCCCGGCAACAGTGGATCAGCGGCAGCTACGGCGACATCCGCCGAGACGAGGCGATCGTTCGCATCTGCAGGCAGGCGCTGACGTTCGATCCCGATTACGCCGAGGCGTGGGCGTTGATGGCGCTTGCACAATCGCAGCTGCGACTGTGGCACGGAACGGAAGACGATGCGTTGCCCGCCGCCGAGCGCGCGCTGGCGATTAATCCCGATCTTGCCGAGGCCCATTGCGTGAAGGCGCATGTGCTCGAGGAACAGGGAAAGCCGAAGGAGGCTAACGAAGAGATTGGGATCGCGCTCCGGCTCGACCCCGAATCATGGGAAGTGAACCGCGAGGCAGCGCGGCTCACTTTTCGGCAAGGACGCATCCGCGAGGCGATTCCTTTCTTCGAGAAGGCGGCGTCGCTGATGCAGACTGACTGGCACAATCCGTCGATGCTGCTCACCTGCTATCAAGCCATCGGCGATGCCGACCGCCTTCGGAAGACCGCGGAAATGGTGGTTGAGCGCGCGGAAAAGGCGATTGCAAAGGATCCCACGAATGCATCGGCGCTCGGTTCGGGCGCTGCCGGGCTCGCGACCATCGGCGAGGAGCAGAGGGCCAAAGACTGGATCGATCGGGCGCTGCTTCTGGAACCCGACAATATTTCAATGCGCTACAATTTGGCCTGCGCGCTGACGATCAATCTCAAGGACCACGACGGCGCACTGGCGCTGATGGCGCCATGGTTCGACCGGGTCCTTAGCGCCACTATGCTCAAGCACCTCGAAGCCGACCCGGACATGGACCCGATCCGCGACGATCCTCGTTTCAAGGAAATGTTGTCGTCGGCAAAACGGCGCTTGGGGTTTGCCGCCTGAGAAGACGGACCCGACTTCCGCCCCTTAGCTGGCGCCTACTTCCCGGTCTTGCTCGCGCTCTCGACCAGAAGGTCCAGCTGCTTCTGGCAGCCGTTTTCAATCAGCACCTGCGCGGCTCCGACGAGGTCGCCCGGGGTTCCCGGCACGCTGACGAAGCTCAGGCTGCTCTTCTCGCCGGTATCGGGCCACTCGATCTGGTAGCTGGCGCCGCTCTTGATCGGCAGCGCGGCCGGCCAGGCGGTGAGCGCTTTGCCGGCGGCCCAGCTCAATTCCTGGCTGGCGCCGTCGGCCGCGTGAATCTGGACCGTCGCCGCAGTCTCGCTGTCCGGGCGCCACAGCTGCAGCTTCGAAGCGTCGCTGACGCAAATCTTGCCGCCCTGGCTGGCATCGATATCCCACACGCTCGGGTTGTGGGCGACCTCGGCGGCGCGAAGCGCACCGAAGCGTCCGCGCTGGCCTGCAGCCGACGCAAGCGCGACCTGCTTGGCATCGAAGCTTCCCGGCCCGCGCAGCGTCTGAGCGCTCGCCGGACCGAGCACGGTCACGATGTCGCCGCCCTGCAGGCTGATCTTGGCGCTTTCGGGAAGAGTTCTGCCCGGCGGATAGGACTTCGCCGACGGCCCGAGCGACTTGACCACGACGACGTTGGCCCCGGCAGGTGCTGAACCCAAGGCGATCGCGATAGCTGCGCCCCACAGCATATGCTTCGCATGCATCATCCAAGCTCCTCGATGATATTGCCCACAATCGAATTCCTGCAGCCAGTCAAAGCCGGCTTGCCGAGTCGGATTTCAGTGTCGCTTTGGCATCGGGTTATGCTTTGATTTGAACCGGGTCAATGAATTGAATTCTAACAGCTTCGCCTCAGGCGGTGCGGGGACGTGGACCACGCGACGGAAACACGCTCGACGCCATCAGCGCCTCGAGCGCCTCGATGCGCCGCGCATTGTCGGCCACGAGGTCCGCCACCTGCCGCTCGCGTGCCTCCCGCTTAATCACCGTACGGACTGCGCGCGCGACTGATTCCTGCACTTCCTTTAAGGCCTTCTGCTCGTCGCGGCTCGGGATCGACCCGTCCGGCCGCGGCCCGACGAGGAGGTAGCCGATCGGTTCCTCATCGTCCGAGCTCGGGACCAGGGGCACCCGGATCGGGAACAGCTTGTCGGTCGGTTCGCAGATGTCGCTCTTGTAATCCTGCGCGAAGCGGCTCGTTCGCCAAGCTTCGACCTCGTCGATCGACAATCCTCGCGAGCGCAGCACGCAGCCGTTGACGATTGCCGCGCTGCGCACCGCACGAACGCCGCGGTCGACCCGAGCGAGGATCTCATCGAGCATCTCGCCGAGCGAGGCGGTCTCGCGCATGTCGCGAGCGACCTCGGGCAAATCGTCGCGCAGCAGGAACAGGTTTTTCTGGAACCGCCGCTCTGACCAGCGCTGGACGCGCTCCTGGATCGGGTTGACGAGAACCGTCGAAAGCGCCGCGGCGAAGATGATCGGTCCCTCGCTGCTCGTGTTGCCGTAATAATTGTAGATGATCTGCTTGAGGCCATCAGCGGTGCCGGCGAAGATCGCCGCGACGGCAAGCGTGATCAGGGCGACATTGGCCGAACGGCTGATGACGAACTCGGCATCGTAGAGCCGGTAGCGCACCAGTGCGATGAGCAGCCCGACCTGAAGCACCAGAACCGCAAGCGCGAAGCTGACCCCTGCAACAATTTCGACCAGCAGCTGCTGGCCAAAACTGTGCGTCGACCATTTGAGATAGTCGGCGACGATTGAAGCGCAACGCAGCGTGGCATAGCCGGTGATACCGAGAAGCGCCCAGTGGATCTGCTGCCGCTGTTCAGCGGACTCGGTCAGCCGCAGCGTCCTTAGCAGCGACAGGACGGCGATGATCATGAAGCAGACGAAGAAGGCCTGGTAGAGCGTGCCCTGGAGGAACATCAGGATTGGCAGGACCGCGATCAGGGCCACGCGCCGCCACGACAGATTGCCGTGGGGGAAGAGCAGGATCCCCGTGAGCAACAGTACGTTGCCGAGGTCGAACATCGCCACGTTGAGCCAGCGCGGAACGTGGATCGAGGCGAGGAACATCGATGCCGGCTGCTCGGCCGCAACCGTCAACAGCACGGCGAGCGAGAGGATGGAGCTCACCGCGTCGCGCGCATTGCGGTGATGCAGCATCCACGCTGCCCAGAGCAGGAACGGGTAGGCGAGGACGTGCAAAAGGTCGATGAAGTTCAACCACTTGGGCGAGATGCCGAGCGCTCGGGCACCGTCGTCGATATGATTGTCGCCGGTGATTACGGTGACGTCGCGGACGCGTCCGTCGGGGTCGCGAACGGTAAGCGGCACTTCGGCGGTGTCGGTGCCGAAGAGCAGATTGCCGAGCGCGATATAGGCAGGGTCGTTGGCATGCTCCGCGAGCGCACGCTCATTGACCGGCATGCTCGGCGGCAATTGGAGGCCGTAGATGGCGGTAATGTGGTCTCCGGCCACCACGCCTGCGCCGACGGCTTGCGGGCCGACGGTGAAGCGGACGATCGTCGCGTCGCGCGGCGAAACCGCGAAGCCGGCGCGGCTGCCGAGCAGCAACTGGCTGTTATTTCCGCGTTCGTGATAGCGTTCGTACAAGCCCGCAAGCGGCCCAACCAGCGCGAGTGCGAAGGCGACCATCCACAGCGCAGTGAAGAGGCGGTAGGTGAGCGTATTGAACGGAGGAACGGCGGATGGCAGTCGCCACCCGCCTCTCGGCGCTGAGCCTGCATTGGGCAGGGCTAGCTCCATCCCCTCCAGCTCCAGCCGTTAATCCCTTGTTATCATGGGCGGAGCCGCGCGCAGGCGCAAGCTTAAGTGCTTGGCGCATCCTCGCTGGCTACCGGCGATTCGCCGTAGCGCGACTGGATGAAGCGGCCCTGGGTCTCGAGCGCTGCGACGTCGGCGCGGGCGAGCTGTTCGGACACTTCGGCCAGCGCGACGCGGCCGGCGGCGAGGCCTTCGACCAGGCGCTGGTCGACGGTCTTGCCCTCCCCGTCCTGTTCGCTGCGGTACGCGGTGGGAACGCGTTCATAGCGCTCGATCAGGCCGGGCAAATGGATCGACATCAGCCGCCGGGCGTCCTGCGCTGCCGGGTCGAGCGTTTCGAGTCGCGAAAGAGTCTGCTTGAGCGAGGGCAGGAGCTGGGCAATTGCGTCGAGCTCGGCGCGTGCCGGCGCCGGCAGTGCGCCGCGGGAGCGGGTGCGGTAGACATAGGAATCGAAGCGCTCGACCATCGCGCCGTTGGGAAGGTCCGCGGCGGGTGCCGGTGCCGAAACTGCCCGGCGGCCGCCGCTGGCGATCAGGACCGCCGCAACGACGCCGGTGACCAGCAGCGCGGCAAGAAAGCCGAACATGCCTATCGGCTTGACCACGCCAAGGATGATCGTCCCGAGCCAGATCAGCGCCACTGCGACGGCGACGCGGATCACGGTGCGGCTAACGCCCGCGTTGAGCCGCTGCCGTTCGCGCCGGGCGGCGTCGCGCGAAGGGCCGTCCCGCTCGTCTAGCTGCCGGGTGACCCGTTCGAAGCGGGC
>JAXDPR010000173.1:0-8157 GCA_034668265.1 Sphingomonadales bacterium | reverse complement strand
CTGGCATCCGGCGTCTTGTAGACGACGACGGAGCCGAGCAGCTCCGACGGATATTGGTCGAATTCGACGGCCCGGTTAAAGCCGGAGCTGGCCTGCTGGCGGCCGTTCAGGAGTACAGTCGAAAAGTCGGGAGAAAAGCCGCGAATTGAAACGATCTGCGCACGTCCTGCGACGCGCTGGGCCGTGAGGCCAGGGAGACGGGCGATCGATTCGGCGATGGAAACGTCCGGCAGCTTGCCGATTTCCTCAGCCGAGACCGCCTCGACCATGCTCGTTTCGCGACGCTTGATCTGGATCGAATTCTGGATGCTCCGGCGAATGCCGGTGACGACGATCGCCCCTTTGTCCTGCGGGGCGTTGACGTCGCCCGGTCCATTTGCATCCGCCGGCTGCGTCGCCGTGGTCTGATCGGGCGTCGATTGAGCCCAGGCTTCAGAAGGAAGCCCGACCGCGAGCAGCGACGAGCAACATCCACCGGCCAATAGCAAGGCACGGCGCGAACGCGGCGAATTGGTCAACGATGTCTCTCCCCTATTCGACATGCGCGCCCGAGAGCGCGCATGCCTGACTTCCACTCCTAAATGGAAGCGCTTCCATTTTGGTGCGACAAAGGCTTGACGATGTCAAGCACCGATGGCCGGACTCGGAGGCGCGGTTGACTCCCGAACCACGAGCTCAAAGGTGACGGCCTCGAAATGCGCGGCCCGGTCCGGCTCCGAGCTTTCTTCGAACAGTAACTGTACCGCGCGTTCGGCGAAATATTTGATCGGCTGGCGAATCGTGGTCAGCGGCGGCCACACGATCTCGGACATCGGGGTGTCGTCGAATCCCGTAACCGACATCGCCGAAGGAAGGTCGAGCCCGGCACGGTGAAGCGCGAGCATCGCGCCGGCAGCCATGTCGTCGTTGGCGCATGCGAGCACCGTCACGCGCTGCGCTTCGCGAAGCAAGTGCTCGGCCGCCTCAACCCCGGACTTGAAGGTGAAATCGCCGGTCGTCGCCCAAGGGTCCTGATCGATCCCCGCAGCCCGAAGGGCGTCGACAAAGCCGTCGTACCGAAGCGCCGCCGCCCGATGCTCGGGCGGACCTTTGACGAAGCCGAACCGGTGGTGGCCGAGCGCCACCAGATAATCTCCCATCGCACGCGCTGCGCCTCGCTCGTCGATCCCCACCGACGACACGACCTGGCGCGCGCGTTCGCCGGCCGAGATTGCGACCATGCGGACTCCCGCGCGCTGGGCGGACATAAGCAGCTCGACGTCGTCGGACAGCGGCGGCGAAACGATGACGCCGATGGGCCGCTCGTGCTCGACGATCGAAGCCACGAGGCGTGAGCGATTTTCTGCTTCGGGATCAATCGCCCGAGTGACGAGGTCAAAACCGAGCGACGAGCATGCGCGCAACGCGCCGAGCTCCAGACCCGCGTGGTAATAGCTGTTCGGCTCGCGCTCCGGGTTGTGAGCGTGAATCAGCAGGATCTGGCGTTGCGAGCCGCTGGCCAGAGCGCGGGCCTGGCGATTGACCGAATAGCCGAGCTGCTCGACAGCTCGTCGCACACGCTCGCGCGTTTCGGGCCGCACGTTCTGAACGTTATTGAGCACTCGGGACACGGTGACGCGCGCAACACCGGCAGCCTTGGCGACATCGTCGATCGTGAAATTGCGGCCACTCACGCGCGCAGCTTGGCAATCGTTTCACTACTCCGCAACGGCAATGAATCGCTTGCCAAATCGGCAGCCCGCCGCGCAAAATGGAAGCGCTTTCATTTGGAGTGCGACAGTGCGGTTCCGGCTGGTCATCTTTCTGCTGCTGTGCCTTCCGGGCATGACGGCGGGGGCGCAACCCGCGCTGATACCTCTACCTTCGACCGTCACCTGGCATGACGGTAAGGTTCCAATCACTGCCGACACGACGGTCGAGGGCCGCGGCAAAGCAGCTTCCACCGCCGCCCATCTGGCGCGAGAACTGCATCTGAAGACGGGCGGGCGCGCCGCTTCGCGAATCCGGCTTTCGCTCGTCCCCGCCGCCAAGATCGCGAACCCGGAGGGTTACCATCTGCGCGCGGCGGGCAGGTATGTGCTGATCGAGGCATCTGACCCGCGCGGGCTGTTCTACGGAGCACAAACTTTCCGCCAGCTCATCACCGACAAGTCGGGCTCGCGCGGCGTTCCGAGTGTCGAGATCAGCGACGCACCACGCTTTCGCTGGCGCGGTCTGCTGATCGACGAGGGCCGTCACTTCTTCGGCAAGCCGACGCTGCTCAAGATCATAGACCAGATGGCCGCCTACAAACTCAACGTCCTCAAGCTTCACTTGACGGATTATGAAGGGTGGCGGCTCGAAATCCCGACTTATCCCAAACTGACGCAAGTCGGCTCGCTGGTCGATGGCAAGCCGGAATATTTCGCGGCGGCCGACATTAGACAGATCGTTCAATATGCCGCCGAGCGCCACATCATCGTTGTGCCCGAGATCGAGATGCCGGGCCATGCGGGAGCCGCTGCTCGATCTTATCCGGAGTTCTTCGATAAAGAAGGGGGCGCATTTAATCCGGCGAACCCGCAGACTTACGACTTTGTACGGGCCGTTCTCACCGAGGTCGCCCGGCTGTTCCCCGCAGCGTACCTGGATTTCGCCGGCGACGAGGTTAGCGACGAGACGTGGAAGGGAATGGCGGACGTGGACCGGCTCAAGGCCGAACAAGGTCTGAAGACAACCAAGGACGTGCAAGCATATTTCGGACGCAAGGTCGTTGGGATCATTGAAAGTCTCGGCAAGCGGGCGATGGCATGGGACGATCAGGTCGAAGCACAGGCACCCAAAAGCGTCGTCATCCAATGGTGGCGCAGGGACCGACCGGATGTCCTCGCGGCTGCTGCCAAGAACGGATACGATCTCGTGATCTCACCCGCCGACCAGCTATATTTCGACTATCACCAGGGCCCCGGCGAACCCGGCGCGCCATGGGAGGGAAATAAGGGCGGTCCGCAGTCGATCGCCAAGATGCTTGCGTGGGAGCCCGTGCCCGACAGCTTCAGTCCGGAAGAGTCGGCGCGTGTGCTCGGGATCGAGGCCTGCGTGTGGACAGAGTTCATCGCGACGGAACGTTATCTCCAGTTCATGACGTTCCCCCGACTTCTTGCGCTGGCGGAGATAGCCTGGCGACCCAAAGGTCCGCGAAACGAAACAGACTTCGCCAAACGTCTCGAGCCGCACATCGAAGCGCTTCGCGCAAAAGGCATCAATGCCCGCCGGGGCGAATGGGACGCGTATGAGTTCATCACGAACTGAGAGCCTCGCTCCTTATTGCGGAGTGGGCGGCGCCGTCACCGGATCAGGAGAGCGTTCGTGAGTAAGGTCACTGCGTGCATGATGTCCGCGGCACTGGCGGCCAGCGTTTCGGGGTCGGCGCTCGGCGCGCCTGTCCCCGCAAACCCTCCGGCGAGCCGTTCGTGGCTGGATCCCCGTTTGCCACCCGAGGAACGGGCGACTGCCGCGCTCGCCGCCATGACGCTGGACGAGAAGCTGCGGCTGGTCTTCGGCTATTCCGACCAGGCGATGACGGACCTGACGAAGGTTCCGGACGACGTGGTCCCGGCCGACCTGAAAACCTATGTCGTCACTCACCAAGTCAAGGGTTCGGCGGGCTTCGTCCCCGGCATCCCGCGGCTCGGTATTCCCGACCAGACCCAAACCGACGCCTCGATCGGCGTGCGCAACAGCTTCATTCCAAGCACCGCTCTGCCATCCTCGCTGGCTACCGCCGCGAGCTTCGATCCCGAGGTGCCGCGGGCCGGCGGCGCGATGATCGGCGCAGAAGCGCGTGCAACGGGCCACAACACCATGCTGTCGGGTGGCGTGAACCTGGCCCGCGAGCCGCGCAACGGCCGAAACTTCGAATATACGGGTGAAGACCCGCTGCTGGCCGGGACCATGGCGGGCGCGCTGATCCAGGGAATCCAGTCCAACCGAATCATCTCAACCATCAAGCATTATGCGGTGAACGACCAGGAAACGCTGCGCACGTCCCTGGACGTAACCATTTCCGCCGAGGCCATGCGCCAGTCCGACCTGCTCGCCTTCGAACTGGCGATCGAGAAGGGTTCACCCGGCTCGGCGATGTGCTCCTACAATCTCATCAACGGACGGTGGGGCTGTGAAAACGACTATCTGCTCAACAAAGTCCTGAAGCACGATTGGGGTTTCAAGGGTTTCGTGATGAGCGACTGGGGCGCGGTTCATTCGACCGCTGACGCCGCCAACGACGGGCTCGACCAGTTTACCGGCTTTTGTTGCGTCGGCGACAAGCCGTGGTTTGGGCCAAACGTTTTGAAGGCGGCGCTGCAGTCGGGCGCGATCCCTGAGCGCCGGCTCGACGATATGGTCAAACGTATTCTCTGGGCTCTATTCGCCAAGGGACCCGTTGACGATCCGGTGAAGGTTACGCCGATCGACTACGCCGCCAACGCCGCCGTCTCGCAAAAGGCGGCGGAAGAATCGCTGGTGCTGCTGAAGAACGATGGCAACCTACTACCGTTGCGCGGTGTGAAGTCGGTCGCAATCATCGGCGGCGGCGCCGATAAGGGGGTGCTCGCAGGCGCCGGATCGTCCGATGTGACGCCCGTTGGCGGCGCGGTGATGATTGACAATCATACCTATCTGCCATCGCCGCCGCTCGATGCACTGCAACGGGAATTGCCCAAGGCGAAGATCGCATTCGACGCAGGCGCTGATCCCGCTGCCGCCGCAGCGCTCGCCGCGCGGTCCGACGTCGCCATCGTCTTCGTCACCCGCCACGACAGCGAAGGTTCGGAGGCAAGCCTCGAGATGGTCGGCAATCAGGACGCGCTTGTCGCCGCGGTCGCCAAGGCCAACCCCAAGTCCATCGTCGTGGCCGAAACCGGCGGCGCCATCTACATGCCCTGGCTCAGCCAGGTGCCGGCGATCCTCGAAGCCTTCTATCCCGGCATTCGCGGCGGCGCCGCAATAGCGCGGATCCTGACAGGCAAGGTCAATCCTTCGGGCCATCTGCCCATCAGCTTTCCGGCCTCGCCCGAGCAGCTCGCGCGGCCGGCGATTGCGGGGCTGGGGCAGCCCGACGGGACAGCGGCCGAAGTCCTCTACGACGAGGGCGCGGCAATCGGATACAAATGGTACGACGTCAAAAGCTATAAGCCGCTCTTCGCCTTCGGGCATGGGCTTAGCTATACGAGCTTCGCCTTGTCGGACCTGACCGCCCGGCCGGAAGGCAAGGCTATCAAGGTCAGCTTCTCAATCCGCAATGTCGGCAAGCGAGCCGGCAAAGGCGTCGGCCAGGTTTATGTCGGCCCCGAGGATTGGCGACAAGCAGGCTGGGAAGCGCCGAAGCGACTGGGCGCGTTCGCCAAAGCCGACCTCAAACCGGGCCAGAGCAAGCGCATCGAATTGACGGTCGATCCGCGCCTGCTGGCCACTTACGAGGCCGCCGGCAACAATTGGCATATCAAGCCGGGAGGTTATCGGCTGATGCTCGCCGAGGCGTCGGACGCAGTGATCCAGAGCATTGACCTGCGCTTGCCTGACGCTCGGTGGAGCGCCGCGACCGCATCTGAGGGGCCTTAGCGCCCCCGCTCCAGCAGGTGCAGGACGTAAGCCCCGGCGCCGTATCCCACCATCGGCAGCGCGCCCGTGGGATCGCCGATTTTGCCGGGAAAGAGCGGGCACGGAACCGCCACGTACATTTCGGGAATGATGTTGTGGTCAGCTGCGGCCTTGTTCACGATCCGGCCCAACATGGCGTCGGCCTCCGCATTCCTGCCGAGCCGCCGGTGAAGCTCCGCTAGGGCAAGATCGACGAACAGGAACTCCTCCTGCTCGTACCAATATTCGAAAATCTTCGGATCGGTGTACGTGCCTCGAACGCGGCGGTAGCCGCCTGAGGCCACCTTCAGCAGCTCCATCCTGTCGACCGTGTCGCGGATCACCTTTGGATCCCGGACGACACCGAAATTGATGATCGGAATCAGCGCTCCGTCGATGTCGTTCTTCACGCCATCCTCGAGCGTGCCATGCAGTTTTCCGCCGCGGATGAATGCAGCGGCGAATCCCTTTTCGAGGAGCGCTCGGTTGGCGACCGCCTGCCTGCGCGCGGCCTCATCGCCGGCGCGCCGTGCTACACCTTCGAATTCGCGCAAGCCGACGATCGCCATCGCTGTCGAGAAAGCGAAGTGCTTCTTGTCCTTCTGCCGCTCCTCCCAGATGGAGGTGTCGGCGGCGACGATCAGTCCGTCGCCATATTTCTCCGTGTTCGCCATAAGCGGCTTCACGATGAAATCACGCGCGCTTTCGTAGAGCCCGCCGCGATAGGTAGCGGCCGCAAGGAGTGCCGGGTCGTCGTACTTGCGCAGATATTCGCCCAGCGCCCAAAGTGCTTCGCCCCAATTGTCGAATTCCACATTGGTGCTGCCCTCTTGCGTGAAAAAGGGCTCTTCGGCCCCGTCTCCGAAATAGCGCACGACCGAGATCTGATAATCCGCGTCATTCGTCCAGCTTCGCATTTTGCCGGTGGGCTGCGCATTGAAATAGGCGAGAAGCGCAGCGCGCGCTTCGGCGCGATGCCCCATGCGCGCCAACGCCACCGTCGACCACGCCATATCTCGGACCCAGGGCGTGGAGTAAACGTCGGGCAGGGCAGCAACGATGAGCCCGTTGCCGTGCCGATCCGCGCGGTTCGGCTCGCGGCTTTGCGCGATGCGCAGCATGGTTTCGCTTTGCCGCCACAGGTGGCGCTCCTTATCATTCTTGAAGCGCGCGCCCGGCCTTGCCCGCCATCGCTCGAACTCGGTGAGTTCTCGCCTGACCAGCTGGCGAGCGGGCAGCCCGGCACGCCAGCGGACGAATTCGCGAATTGCGCGATCCGCTTCGCCTTCCTTCTCGAGCGAGACAAGCGCCCATGCGGTGCTCGCCGACAGCGGTTCGTTCGCAGATGCGGTTCCAGGCCGAACTTCGCCGAAGGGAATTAGAAGCAATGACTCGTCGATGCCGTCGAATCGCAAAAGTCGGGCATCGACGCCCGCCGCGCTAACGGCTTTTTGCGATCGCAGTGGTCGGTCCCATTTCACGCGCCACGCAGCCGCCTTCTGCCGTCCCGCTTCCGAGCAAACGATCAGCGCCGGACGCTCGAATCCGAACGGCATGAAGAAATAGCCGCTGGCATCCGCACGACGTAGCCGGATCACATGCGAATCATCGACATAGTCTGCGGTGCCCGCCTGCTCGCGCCCGCCCCAGCCAAGCGTCTTGATAAAGTTGGCGGTCTCGATGCCTTCGCCAAGGGCGTTGGCCGGATCGGGCCGGACGAAATTGTAGGGTTGCGCGTAAAGCTTCGTCGCCGATCCCGTTTCTGGCGCGACGACCGCGAACCCATGTCCGTTGCCGGTGACCAGATGAGACGCCGATGCGGCCGGGCATGAGGCAAAGCCGACGCCGACTACTGCAAGAAGACGCAGCGCAATCCTCGTGACCGACTCAAGCATTTGAAATCTTATCCAACCGGGCGCTCGACTCTCAAACAAGGCGCAATTGATCGCTTCAATCGCCGAAGGCGCAGGGCGCCGGCTCAACTGACTTCGCCCACACGCCGCGCTGCCGCCGCAGATCGCGGCCGTCGCGAAGCATAGGTTCCGGGCCGGTACCCAGCCCTCGCCATAGCGCGGAATTGAAGGCATCCGCGTCCAACCTGTCCTCGCTTCGAAAATTCTGACCTTCCATGGCCGCTTGCCAGTACTCGGCGCTTCGTCCGGAACACGCGCCCGAAACATTCGAAGCCCTCACATTGAAGCGTTCCGGCGCGATCGGTAACCGGGTCATGCGCAGGATGCCTGCCGCGTCCGCGCGATAGCTCCACTGCGACTCCGAAAGATCGAACACGTCCGCCATGGGTGAGGCGAGTGCGTCATTGAGTCCGAGCGGCTTCAGTCCAAGTACCGCTTCGATCGTCCGCAAGATGTTGAGGGTCGTATAGCGCGTCGAAACGAGCGCCCCGTGACGGACATAGGGGCCGACGACGAACGCGACGCTGCGTCGCGCATCGACATGATCGGCGCCGTTTTGTGCATCGTCTTCGATGACGAAGATCAGGGTGGAATCCGCCGCTTTGCCCCGGGCGATGCGCTCGAT
>JAXDPR010000172.1:0-7986 GCA_034668265.1 Sphingomonadales bacterium | reverse complement strand
CCATTGTTTTCCTGCGTCCTGGTTCGCGGCGCGCTCTAGGACCGCCGCCGCGCGCAGGCAACCGCGCCGTTGTGCACCCAGCATGCCGCCACTAAGGAACCGCCCATGCCCAGCATCGACAAGCATGGCAGCCAGCTGCCGACGACGACAGTCAAATGGCGCTTTCCCGCGGTTCATCCGGAGGGCCGCAAATATGCCGTCGCGGTGGGCGCAGCCGCGGCCCTTTGCTTCTTCTTGCACGCAGGATTCCTTGGGTGGATCCTGGCTGGCCTGACGATCTGGGTCGCGAGCTTCTTCCGCGATCCGATGCGGACGACCCCGCGTGGCGGAAAGCTGGTGATTGCGCCTGCCGACGGCCTCGTGACCATGATCGCCAAGGTTCCGCCGCCGCCTGAGCTGCGCGGCGCTGACGGCCTCGGCGATCCCGATTACACGCGGGTGTCGATTTTCATGAGCGTGTTCGATGTCCACATCAACCGCGCGCCGATTTCCGGGCGCGTCAGCCGCATCGCCTATGTGCCCGGCAAATTCGTCAATGCCGACCTCGACAAAGCGAGCGAGGACAATGAGCGCCAGCACTTCCTGATCGAGGGCGAAGATGGGATCAGGATCGGCTTCACCCAGATCGCGGGCCTGATCGCCCGGCGGATCCTGTCGTTTGTCCGCCAGGGCGATGCGGTGGCTGCCGGCCAAAGGATTGGCCTGATCCGCTTCGGTAGCCGCGTCGACGTTTATTTACCGAGCGGAACTGCGCCCAAGGTGCTGCTCGGCCAGCGCGCGGTCGCCGGCGAAACCGTGCTTGCGGAGATCGGTGTCGACGCCACGTTGACCGGGATCAGTCAATGAGCGACGAGCGGGATCCGCGCCGGATCCCATTTCGCGGCCTGATCCCCAATGCGATCACCGCACTGGCTCTCTGTTTCGGTTTGACTGGCATTCGGTTCGCAATCACCGCTCCGCGTGGCGAAACGGAACATTGGCAGCTCGCACTTGCCTGCATCGTCGTCGCTGGAATCCTCGACGGAATGGACGGCCGAATCGCCCGGCTGCTGCGGGCCGAGAGCCAGTTCGGCGCCGAGCTTGATTCCTTGAGCGACAATATCGCCTTTGGCACCGCCCCGGCATTGATCCTGTTCCTGTGGTCGTTGCAGTCGGCGCCGCGCTTCGGCTGGATTGCCTCGCTGGCGCTCGCGGTCTGCTGTGCGCTGCGCCTCGCCCGGTTCAATGCGCGCCTCGATGCCGCCGAGCAGCCACACAAGGCGGCGGGCTTCAACACCGGCGTTCCGGCGCCCGCCGGGGCGGGGCTCGCCTTCGTGCCGATCTATTTGTGGCTGATCACTGGGGACGAGCGATTTCGCGCCTGGCAGGCCGTGATGCCGTGGACCTTGTTCATCGCCGCGCTGATGATCTCGAGCCTGCCGACCTACAGCTGGACCAGCATTCGCATACGCCGGTCCTGGCGGCTGTTCGCGCTGGCTGGCGTCGCATTGCTTGGCGCCGCGCTGATCACCAGTCCGTGGCCGACCCTGCTCGTCTTCGCCGTGCTTTACCTGGTGATGATTCCGTTCGCCGTGTCAGGCTATGCCCGGCTCAGGCGGCGGCGCGCCACTCCACATTCGGGGGCGTAAGCCGGCGGATATGAAGTCGCGTCCGGTACGGAACGCTGAGTTCGCTGACCGGCTGCAGCGGGACGCCCCTGAGGGCGGCAACGATCTTCGCGCCGCTTTCCTCAAGAACCCTCGCACCCAAGACCACGAGAAGCCACAACGTGGCGAGGAAGGGCAGGGTGCCCAATGCTGCAGACATGTGCTTAGCCTCCGTTTGAGAGACGGCGCAATGTTCTCTATATGTTCTCATCTGTCAAGCGGGCGTTGGCAAGACTTGCCAAGGCCTTGAAACAAGCGCGTTCTTCGACTAGGTGCCCGCTCATCCCACAGGCGGAGCTGACATACCGGTGCCGGCCGTAAGGCTGGTGACATGGCTCCGTCGAGGCAGAACCGGAAGGAGAAAGATTATGGCGGCCACGGTCGTCACCATGCAGCAATTGCTCGAGGCCGGAGCGCATTTCGGCCACCAGACCCACCGCTGGAACCCCAAGATGAAGCCGTACATCTTCGGCGACCGCAACGGGGTGCACATCATCGACCTGTCGCAGACCGTGCCTTTGTTCGCGCGCGCGCTCGACTTCGTCCAGCAGACCGTCGCACGCGGCGGCAAGGTGCTTTTCGTGGGCACCAAGCGCCAGGCGCAGGACGCGATTGCCGAGGCGGCCCAGACTTCGGGCCAGCACTTCGTCAACCACCGCTGGCTCGGCGGCATGCTGACCAATTGGAAAACCATTTCCAATTCGATCAAGCGCCTGAAGAGCCTCGAGGAGCAGCTTTCGGGCGACACCGCCGGCCTTACCAAGAAGGAAGTCCTCCAGCTCACTCGCGAGCGCGACAAGCTTGAGAAGAGCCTTGGCGGGATCCGCGACATGGGCGGCCTTCCCGACGTCATGGTCGTGATCGACACCAACAAGGAAGAGCTTGCGATCAAGGAAGCCAACGTCCTCGGCATCCCCGTCGTCGCCGTCCTCGATTCGAACAGCGATCCTTCGGGCATCGCTTTCCCGGTCCCGGGCAATGACGACGCCAGCCGCGCCATCCGCTTGTACACCGACGCCGTCGCTCAGGCAGTCGGCGAAGGCCGCGCCGGCAATGCCGCGGCGCGCGGCCAGGACATCGGCGAAATGGCCGAGCCGCCGGTCGAGGCCGCGGTGGAAGCCTGACGCGAGGATACCCATCTTCCGTTCGAGCTGAAGGTGCTTCGGTACGGCATTTCGACTTCGCTCAATACCTACTCAGCATGAGCGGATTGAATTGGTCCCGCTCATCCTGAGTAGCGGCTGAGCCTGTCGAAGCCGCGTATCGAAGGACTGACTCAGGGCGAACGGCTTAGTGCAAAGGAATATGAAATGGCTGAGATCACGGCCGCATCAGTGAAGGAACTGCGCGAGCGCACCGGCGCCGGCATGATGGACTGCAAGAAGGCGCTCGCCGAGACCAATGGCGAAATGGAAGCGGCCATCGACTGGCTGCGTGCCAAGGGCCTTTCGGCAGCCGCGAAGAAGGCCGGCCGCACCGCCGCCGAAGGCCTCGTCGGAGTCGCCGTCGAGGGCAAGCGCGGCGCGGTCGTCGAGGTCAATTCGGAGACCGACTTCGTCGCCAAGAACGAGCTGTTCCAGGACTTCGTGAGGAACGTCGCCAAGCTTGCACTCCAGCATGGCACCGACGTCGAAGTGCTGGGTGCCATCCAATATCCTCAAGGCGGCACGGTTCAGGAGAAGCTGACCGACAACATCGCCAAGATCGGCGAGAACCAGTCGCTCCGCCGCGCCGCGGTGCTAGAGGTCGGCGAGGGCGCGGTCGTGTCCTACGTCCACAACCAGGTCTCGCCGGGCCTCGGCAAGATCGGCGTTCTGGTCGCGCTCGAGAGCGCTGCACCGGTGGAAACGCTGACCGCGCTCGGCAAGCAGATCGCGATGCACGTCGCGGCCGCGCACCCCCTGGCGCTGACCGCCGAGGACCTGCCCGCCGAGCTGGTCGAGCGCGAGCGCTCGATCGGGATGGAAAAGGCCAGGGAAAGCGGCAAGCCGCAGAACATCATCGAGAAGATGGTCGAGGGTGGCCTCGCCAAATATCGCAAGGAGAATGCGCTCCTTTCGCAGCTGTTCGTGATCGACAACAAGACCCCGGTCGCCGAGGTCGTCGCCGCCGCTGCCAAGGAGGCAGGGACCGGCATCGCGCTGATCGGCTTCGTCCGCTTCCAGCTAGGCGAGGGCATCGAGAAGAAGGTCGATGATTTCGCGGCGGAGGTCGCGGCGGCCGCCGGGAAGTCGAAGCCCGAGCCGGTCGCTTAAGCTTCGATCAGCGCTAAGCAGTTGGCAACGGAGCGGCTCGGCCATAAAGGCTGGGCCGCTTTGTTGCATCTTGGGGACTCATCCGCCGTATGACCCGTCCGCGCTTCAATCGGATCCTGCTCAAGGTCTCGGGCGAGGCTTTGATCGGGCAGGGGCAGTTCGGGATAGATCCCGAGGCCACCGCGGGCCTCGCGGGCGAGATCGCATCTGCCAAGGCCCACGGACATGAGCTGTGCGTCGTCGTCGGCGGCGGGAATATTTTCCGGGGAATGGCGGCTGCGGCCAAAGGATTCGACCGGGCGACGGCGGACTATATGGGGATGCTGGCGACGGTGATGAACGCGCTGGCGCTGCAGAACGCGCTGGAGAAGCTTGGCGTCGATACGCGAGTGCTCTCGGCAATCCCGATGGCGAGCGTTTCCGAGCCATACATCCGCAGGCGCGCGCTCCGACATCTGGAGAAGGGCCGGATCGTCCTGTTCGCTGCCGGCACCGGCAATCCTTACTTCACGACCGATACGGCCGCCGCGCTGCGCGCCGCCGAGATGAGCTGCGACGCCTTGTTCAAGGGCACCAGCGTCGACGGCATCTATACCGCCGACCCGAAGAAAGTCGCCGACGCCAAGCGCTACGACCATGTGACCTTCGGCAGGGTGCTGAGCGACGACCTCAAGGTGATGGACGCGGCCGCGGTCGCACTGTGCCGTGACAACAATATTCCGATCGTCGTGTTCAACATCCGCCAGCCGGGCAACCTCGCCAAGGTGATCGAAGGCGGAGGAACCGCGACGGTCGTCCAGAATGGAGAGTAAGAGATGACCACGACCGTCAGCACCGCCGATCTCAAGCGCCGCATGCACGGCGCGGTCGAAGCGCTGAAGCACGACCTTGCCGGCCTGCGCACCGGCCGCGCCTCGATTGCGTTGCTCGATCCGGTGAATGTCGAAGTCTATGGCGCGAGCATGCCCTTGAATCAGGTCGCCACGGTCCAGGTTCCGGAGGCGCGGATGCTGTCGGTGCAGGTCTGGGACCGTTCCAATGTCGGCCCGGTCGAAAAAGCGATCCGTTCGGCCGGGTTGGGCCTCAACCCAATCACCGACGGCCAGGTCATCCGCTTGCCAATCCCCGAACTGACCGAGGAACGGCGCAAGGAGCTCGCAAAACTCGTCGGCCAATATGCCGAGAAGGCACGGATCGCGGTTCGCAACGTCCGACGTGACGGGATGGAGCATATCAAGGCCGACGAGAAGAAGCACGAGATCAGCGAGGACGAGCGCAAACGGCTCGAGCATGAAGTGCAGAAGCTGACCGATGAGACCATCAAGGAGATCGACGAGGCCGCCGCCAACAAGGAAAAGGAAATCCTCGGCAAGTGACCTCGGCACCGGCCCCGACTGAGGGCGCGGCCGGGCTCGCAAGCAGCAGCAGGGTCCCGCGTCACGTCGCGATCATCATGGACGGCAACGGCCGCTGGGCGAAGCAGCGCGGCCTGCCCCGCGCCGCCGGTCACCGCGCGGGCGCCGAGGCGGTCCGCCGCGCACTCCAGGCCGCGGCCGACCACGGAGTGGAGGTGCTGACGCTGTACGCTTTCTCCTCGGAGAACTGGCGGCGCAGCACGGAGGAGATCTCCGACCTTACCGCGCTGATGCGCTACTATCTCGAGCGCGAGCTCAAGACTCTCGACAAGGAGGGCGTCCGGCTGAAGCTGATCGGCGACCATTCGGCATTCGGAGGAGAACTTTCCGAGCGCCTGGAGAAAGCGATTGAGCGGACCGCGGCTAACGACCGGCTCACGCTGGTCATTGCGCTCAGCTACGGGTCGCGTACGGAGATTGCGGGCGCAGCCCGGCAACTTGCGACCGCTGCCGTCGCGGGGGAGGTGGATCTCGCGGCCATCGATGAGGTGGCGCTCGGCGCGGGGCTGCAGACCGCCGACCTTCCCGAGCTCGACCTGTTGATTCGCACTTCGGGCGAAATGAGGCTGTCCAATTTCCTACTGTGGCAGGCGGCCTACGCCGAGCTGTTGTTCCTCGACACTTTGTGGCCCGATTTCGACGAGGCTACGTTCGCCGAGGCGCTGAGCGTCTATGCCGCGCGCGAGCGGCGTTTCGGCGGCCGAGGGGCTGCGGAGTGAACGAGCTCGCGATCCGCACCCTGACCGGGGCAATCCTGATCGTCATTGCACTGCTGGCGGCCTATGTCGGCAGTGACATCCTTGCCGTCGCCGTCGCAGCAGTCGCGACCGCGATGTTCTACGAATGGACGCGGATGGTGCGCGGCTGGGGTCTCGGCTGGTATGTGTCGGGCTTCTTCTATGCGCTCCTGCCAGCGCTTGCCCTGCTCTGGGTGCGCGAGCACGGCGGATTCAATCTTCTCATTTGGGCGTTCATCGTTACCTGGTCGACCGACATCGGCGCCTATTTCGCCGGCCGCACCTTCGGCAAGCGCAAGCTCGCGCCATCGATCAGCCCGAACAAGACCGTGGAAGGTCTCTACGGGGGGATGGCTGCCGCGACCCTGCTCGGGGGCGCCTGGGCGCTGGCCATGGGCCTCGGCAAGCCGTTGCTGGCGTTCCCGCCACTGTTCGCGATCGCGGCCCAGATGGGAGACCTGTTCGAAAGCTGGATGAAGCGCCGTGCCGGGGTCAAGGACAGCGGCAGCTGGCTGCCGGGTCACGGCGGAGTGCTCGACCGACTCGACGGCCTGGTGCCGGTGGCTGTCCTGACCGCGGCAGCGCAGCTAATGGGGCTGACGTGACGCGCAAGATCGCCATCCTCGGCGCAACCGGCTCGGTCGGCACGTCGACGCTCGACCTCGTCGAGCGCTCGCCCGACCGCTTCGAGGTCACGGCGGTCACGGCGGCGACAAATGCCGAAGCGCTGGCGGACGTCGTCCGCCGTACGGGCGCGAGGTTTGCGGTCGTAGCAGACGAGAGCCGCTATACCGATCTTGCCGAGCTGCTCGTCGGGACCGGCTGTCGCGCCGCTGCCGGCGAGGATGCGCTCATCGAAGCCGCCGCCGGTGATGCCGACCTGGTGATCGCGGCGATCGTTGGCTGCGCGGGGCTGCGGCCGGTGATGGGCGCTGTCGAGGCTGGCAAGACCGTCGCTCTTGCAAACAAGGAAGCTTTGGTCACCGCGGGCGCCCTGATGACCGACTCGGCGCGTTTGTCCGGCGCCACTCTACTGCCGGTCGACAGCGAGCATAATGCGATTTTCCAGTGCCTTGCCGGAAGTCGCTCGGAGGATGTCTCAAGATTGATCCTGACCGCGAGCGGCGGCCCGTTTCGCGCCGCCTCGGCCGAGACGATCGGCGCTGCCACGCCTGCGCAAGCGGTCGCCCACCCCAATTGGTCGATGGGCGCGAAGATCTCGGTCGATTCGGCGACGATGATGAACAAGGGGCTCGAGCTGATCGAAGCCCATTACCTGTTCGGATTGCCCTCGGAGCGGATCGACATCCTCGTCCATCCCCAATCGGTCGTCCACTCGATGGTGGAGTTCGTCGATGGCTCGGTGCTCGCCCAGCTCGGCAGCGCCGACATGCGCATCCCGATCGCCTACGCTCTGGCCTGGCCGGAGCGGATGGCGACGCCGGCCCAGCGGCTCGACCTCGCGGCGATTGCCCGGCTCGACTTCGAGGCGCCCGATCTTGATCGCTTCCCGGCGCTCAGGCTTGCACGCGACGCGTTGGAGGCAGGCGGCGCGGCGCCGGTCGTCCTGAACGCCGCCAATGAGGTCGCCGTCGCCGGCTTTCTCGCAGGGCGAATCGCTTTTCCGGAAATTTCGCGCCTCGTTCAGGAAGCGCTTATGGCAGCCGACTACGGTGCGCCGAGCTCAATCGGCGACGTCCGGGAGATCGACCGGGTGACGCGCGAGCGCGCCAACGCCATGATGACTGCGGACTGCCCATAAGATGCTGCCGGCTCCACCACTGTGGCTCGTCCTGATCGCGTTTGTCTGCGCGCTGGGCCCGCTCGTCTTCTTTCACGAGCTCGGCCACTATCTGGTGGCAAGGGCGTTCGGCATTCCCGCGGAAACCTTCTCGATCGGTTTCGGCCGCGAGCTGGTCGGCTGGACCGACCG
>JAXDPR010000171.1:0-6732 GCA_034668265.1 Sphingomonadales bacterium | reverse complement strand
CCGCGGTCCCGTAGCGCTCCTTGGTGATGCCGATGAAGCGCGGCGTAAAGCCGGCCGGGTAGATCGAGCTGAAATTGAAGACGTTAGCGTCTTGGACGAAGCCGCCTGCGGCGCACGTCGCGTTGCCGGTTGGGCACGGCGTCAGGTAGAAAGGCGTCGTGAAGGCGCCGTTGGCGCCGAGATTGTGCGTGACGCCCGCGACGTCCACTGCGGTGCCGCTGATCGGCGAGCGATAATTGAAGCTCTCGTCGGCCTTGTTGTACGCACCGAGTACCGTCAGGTAGAGCTGGCTGTTGCTGGTGACGTCGACGCCGGCGTTGGCCATCCCCTTCCAGCCATGCTGAGGCGAATTGCCCCAGATCTGCACCGGCAGCGGATAATTGGGCAGCTGCGCGGCAAGTGACGGGTTCCGCTGCGCGAAGATAATGGCGAGCGGGCGCGTCGCGCCACGGCTGGTGCCGTCGTCGCTATAATATTCGCCGGCGACATCGATGAAGCCAGTCGTACCGATACCGACTCCAACATTGCCCGCGACCTGGCGGCTCTTGCCGCTGTCGAGCTTGGTGCTGCCGTGGTCGTAAAACTGGCCGTAGCGCCCTTCCACCTCAATGCCGTTGCGATCGGTGCGCAGGCCGAAGTTCATGACCCCGGCGATGGCGTCCGAGCCATATTGAGCGGTGGCGCCGTCGCGCAGGACCTGCAGGTTCTTGATCGCGATCGCTGGGATCGCGCTGATGTCGGAGCCTTGGGATCCGAACGACAGCCCGGTGTCGCCGCCGGTATAGACCTGCACCAGCGCCGAACGGTTGAAGCGCTTGCCGTTGATCTGCACCAGCACTTCGTCGCCCGGCAGGCCGCGCAGCGAGGGCGCGCGCACGAAGCTCGACGCGTCGGAAATCGAGTTCTGCCCGACATAGAATGAGGGGACAATGTTCTTGATCGTATCGAGGATGTTCGCGGTTGGCTGGCTCGTCAGTTCCTGCGAGCTGATCACGTCAACCGGAGAGGCGGAGTTGGTGGAGGTGCGGTCGGTCCGGCGGGTGCCGGTAATGACGATCTCGTCGGAATTGACGGGCCTCACCTGGGCCAGCTGATCCTGGGTGACGGTCGTCACCGGCGTCGCCTGTTGGGTTTGCACTTGCTTCGCCTGGGCCGCATCGGCCGCAAACACCAAGGTGAACGCTGTCGCCGACGAAAGTAGAGCCTGCCGGTGCCGCCGGACATGATGATTGGTCATTGAACCCCCGATCGAAGTGCGTGTGCTGCACTGCCGCATCGAGGATGCCCCATGACAAATCTGTGTCAATCAACGGCGCTCTGCTCCGGCTCGCTATTGTCGTTCACGTGACATATGGGTCACATTCACTTTGGATAGTATTCGGCGCCATCGGCTGTAGAGCCCATGTCAAGTGCACAGCGCCGCGCGGTTGACACCGCCGGGCGGCTGCCATAGGCGGCCCGCTTTCCCGCGCTAGTCATAAGGCATAGCGCCCACACCCGCGTGGGAACCGAATTTTTGTGGAAGAGAAGAGCCAATGTTCGCAGTCGTGCGCACGGGCGGCAAGCAATATCGCGTCGCCCCGGGAGACAAGATCGTCGTCGAGAGGCTCGACGGCAATGCGGGCGACCGCGTGACGCTGGGTGACGTGCTGCTCGCCGGCGACGGCGGCAGCCTGAAGTCGACCGACGGCCTGACCGTCGCGGCGGAGATCGTCGCCCAGGCCAAGGCCGACAAGGTCATCGTCTTCAAGAAGCGCCGGCGGCACAATTACCGCCGCAAGAAGGGCCATCGCCAGCAGCACACGCTCCTGAAGATCGTCGCGATCGGCGACCACAAGGAGCAGAAAAAGCCTGCCCCGAGCAAGGCCGAGGGGGCCGCACCCAAGGCCGAAGCTGCGCCGGCCTCCGCGCCGGCCAGGCCCGCTGCCGCACCGGCCAAGGGCAAGGTCACCAAGAGCGAGGCGGTCCCGGCCGACGACGTTGCCGGCACACCGACCGAGAACCCGGCTCCGGACGACCAGAACGCTGCAGGCGCCGAGAAACCCGCGGCGAAAAAGGCCGCTCCGACAAAAGCGAAGCCCAAAACCGGGTCGACAGAAAATGCTGCACCTGCTAAGGCCGCGGCGAAGAAATCACCGAAGAAGTAGTTCGACATGGCACATAAGAAAGCAGGCGGCTCGTCCCGCAACGGCCGCGACAGTGAGAGCAAGCGCCTCGGCGTGAAGAAGTTCGGCAGCGAGACCGTGCGCGCCGGCAACATCATCGTGCGTCAGCGCGGCACCAAGTGGCATCCGGGCGACAACGTCGGCCTGGGCAAAGACCATACGCTTTTTGCACTCACCGACGGACAAGTCGCGTTTCGCGACGGCAAGCTTGGACGCAAGTACGTCCACGTCATGCCGATTAGCGAGACGCAAGCATAGGAGCGGTCAGAAAGGGACCGTTCCCACAAGGGGGCGGCCCGGACGAGATCCAAAAGATCGAAGCCAAAAGGGAGAAGAGGGAAGCCCCCTCTCCTCCCTTCTTTCGTTTTTGAAGGGCCAAATTCTTCTCCCGAAACTGTCACGCGCCGCGCCTAGCGGCCGCATGAGGAGTAGGGACGATGTTCGCGAGGACGCCAAGACTGCTGCTGAGGCCGGGCTTCCCGGAGGACGCGCCGGCGCTTGCCGGAGCGATTGCCGACGAGGCGATCGCCCGCAACCTGGCCAATGTCCCGTGGCCGTACAGCATGCGCGATGCCGAGGCGTTTCTCGCCAGCCCGCGCCACCCCGGCCTGCCCTCCTGCCTGATCTTCGAGCTCGGCGCAGGCACGCCGCAGCTCGCGGGTGCGTGCGGCCTCGGCCGGCGTCCGTCGGGCGCGGTCGAGCTTGGCTACTGGATCGCCCGGCCGTTCTGGGGCCGTGGACTTGCGACCGAGGCCTGCGCGGCGCTGGTCGCCATTGCCCGGGCGATCGAGCTGCCGCGCATCGAAGGCTCGCACTTCCTCGACAATCCGGCCTCGGGGCGGGTGCTCGAAAAGCTCGGCTTCGAACTCACCGGCATCGTCGCCCCGCGGCTGAGCTGCGCCCGTGGTGGCGAGGTCCCGGCGCGATTGATGCGGCTGGTGCTCAAGGCCGCGGTTGTTGATGCGGAAGAGGCGCTCGCGGCTTAATTCCCCTCCCTGCAAGGGAGGATGACCTGCGCGCATCGTTCCCCAAACGATGCTGGCGCAGGTCATGGGTGGATCCGAGCGTCAGCGAGGCGACGCTGTTCAACCCACCCCCTGATCCCCTCGCAATCGAGGGAAGGATGTCCGCGGGTACGGCATCGACTGGAAACATGACTGCGGATGGCGCAGGGGTCCCCTTCGCGGCCCGGAGTCGCGCAACGCGGAGGTGGCTCGCAATGTTCGCCGTGCTTGGTGCTTCGGGAAATACAGGCAGGGTCGCTGCCGAGACGTTGCTGCAGCAGAAGAAGGAAGTTCGGGTCGTGTTGCACGACGCGGCAAAGCGGAAGGCGTGGGGCGAAGCAGGTGCGGATGTCGCGATCGCCGATGTCGACGATGGGGCATCCCTGGAGCGTGCCTTCGGCGGCGCGGAGGGCGTCTACGCCCTGCTTCCCCCGAACTTCGGTTCGAGCCATGTGCGCGTGGACAACAACCGCCGCGCGAACACAATTGCGGCGGCAGCCGAGGCCGCGGGCGTCGCGCATGTCGTTCTGCTTTCGTCCATCGGCGCGCAACAACCGGCTGGCACCGGCCCGGTGCTCAGCCTCCACGACGCGGAGGCGATATTCGGTCGAGCCAAAGCTGCCGTGACGGTCGTCCGTGCGGCGTACCTCATTGAGAATTGGGGTGGGTCGCTCCCCGCCGTCGAGCAGGGCGTCCTTCCGACGTTCCTCGTCGCGGACAAGGCGATCGCCCAGGTGGCGACGCGGGACGTCGGTCTGGCCGCTGCACGCCTGCTCGCCGAGGGCGGGAGCGGCAAACGGGTCATCGAGCTGGCGGGTCCCCGCGACTACTCACCGCGCGATGTCGCCGCAGCCGTCGAGCGAATCGTCGGAAAACCCATCGAGGTGCAGCAGGCGCCGGAGGAAGTGATGGTGCCAGCCCTGATGGGCGCAGGCATGAACGCGGAATGGGCCCATCTCATCCAGGAGCTGACCCACGGATTCAATACCGACATCGTGGTGTGGGAAGGCGGCCACCCGTTCTGGCGCGGAGAGACGGAGCTGCAGGATGTCCTTGCGACGCTCCTCGGCAATTGATGTGTTGGCCCGCGCGAACGGGGTTCGAGCGTCAGCGAGGCGGCGCTGTTCAACCCCTTGATCCCCTCCCTGCTCGGGAGGGGAGACGGCGTCACGCCGCCCGACGCACCTTGCGCTTCGGCTCGGTGCCGCCGGCGATGCTGGCGTAGGCACCGAGCAAATGCCGGTCGTCCTCGTTCCAGGGGTGGAAGCCGGGGAGGAAATATTTGAGCCACGCTCCAGCGATCTTGCGGAACATGCCGGGCCGCACCCACAGATAGCTCATCAGCAGCCACCAGGCCTTCAGGCCGGTGACGCCGTCCTGGCGCATCAGTTCGACCGCGCCGGCGGTGCGGTCCACGACGAAGTTGCGGGTGACCAGCAGCATCACCTTGGCCTTGACCCTCCAGCGCTTGTAGCGCGGCCAGTCGCGCGTCGCGAACAGCCAGGTGTCGTAGGCGACCCCCTTGTGCTCGATCTCCTCGACGGCGTGCCAGCGCCACAGGTCGGCGGTCTCGGGCTCGGCGCCGGCAAGGTGACGCGGATTGGCGAGCAGCTGGTGGGCGATGATCGCGGTGAAATGCTCCAGCGCCATGGTCGCGGCGACATTGACGATCGGCGGCCGACTCTTGGTGATCTCCAGCCGCTCGGACACGCGCTGCTCGAGCTTCGACAGGTCGTAGCCGGCGTCGGCGGCGCGCTTGTTGAACGCATCGTGCTCGCGGCTGTGGATCGCTTCCTGGGTAGTGAAGCCCTTGATCTCTGCGGCGAGCTTGGCCGGCGCGCCCGCGCGGAACTTGCGCACGCTTTCAACGAAATAGGCCTCGCCGATCGGGAAGGTCGCGGATAGCGCATTATAAATAGCTGTCGCTTCGACGCGCCCGCCGTGCCAAAGTCTTGGCGTGGCCGCATCGCGGCCGAACCGGCGGTCGCGCGGCGTGATGCTGAGATCGGCCGGGGTCGGCAGGGTCGTAGCGGTCATGGGGAGCTCCATTATCACTTACTTACACCTGTGTCAATAAGACGTACCCGCCTGTCTCCCGAAGAAAGCCGCTCCGCCGCCCTCGCCGCGGCGCGTGAGCTGCTGCTCGAACAGGGTCCCCAGGGGGTAACCCTCAAGGCCGTTTCGGCGAAGATCGGCCGCACACATGCCAACCTCCTCCACCATTTCGGCTCGGCCGCCGGACTCCAGGGCGAGCTTGCGAAGTCGATCGCGGACTCGGTCAACGACAGGATCGCCGAAACGGTCGAGCGCGCCCGCGCCGGCGAAACCGACGCCCGGGTGATCGTCGACCAATGCTTCGACGCCTTCGGCAAGGAAGGAGCCGGGGCGCTCGCTGCCTGGATGATCATCACCGGCAATCGCGACGCGCTGGATCCGATCCTCGACTCGATCCGCGGCCTGGTAGCCAAGCTCGCCGTCGGCCACGAGGAGCATCAGGTTGCCGAAAGCACCCTTTCGCTGGTCCTCAACGCGCTCGGCGATTCGCTGCTCGGGCCGCCGATTGCCGAAGCGTTGGGCTTGCCGCGCGATGCCGCTCGCGAGCTTGCGGCGCAGCGCCTTCGCCACCGGTTCGAGGCCGAGCACCCGAGGGGCTGACTCGATCGTAGCGGCACCAATGCCGATTCACGCGCGTTACGGCGCCCATGCGACGCTTTTTCAACTGGTGCGCGACCAAGACGTCGGCGGGAGCAGGCCACCCGGTCACCTTCGGCACGGCCGTCGGCGTGATAGTCGTGTGGGCGGCGACGGGCCCCTTGTTCCATTATTCGGACACCTGGCAGCTGGTCATCAATACCGGCACGACCATCGTCACCTTCCTGATGGTGTTCCTGATCCAGAACAGCCAGAATCGTGACGCCGCGGCGATGCAGGCCAAGCTCGACGAGCTCCTGCGCGCGGTCGACAAGGCGCGCGAGCAATTCATCGGCATCGAGCATCTCACCGATCAACAGATCGAGCTTGTGCGGACCGCGCTCGAAAAGCACGCGAAACAGCTCAAGGAAAAGCGTCCCAATAAGCAGAAGACCACGCCCGACACTGTCGACCGTCTTCTCGACCGCTTCTGATCAATTGGACTGAAGCCGGGATTCGTTCTTTTGAAGGTCGCGGTCCGCCTGGTCGATCGCACGGAGCAACTCGTTGAAGGAGGGAGTCTCCTCGACCGGCCACACCCGATCGAACGTCGGCCCGAGCAGGCTCAGGTCGCGCTTGGTAAGGAGGCCGACGGCGACGATACGATCGCTCAAATGGTGGCTCGCAGCTTCATCCAGGTTAGAAAACGCCGGGAAACGCCCGAAGTGCCTGACGTTTCGGCTCGGTATCGGCATTGCTTTCGCTGGGGGGCGGACCTCGTAAGTCCGGCCCCCGTCCCGCCTCTGTTAAAACAGCCGGTTGGTGAAACTGACGCCGGCGAGAATTCCGGTCCCCCGGTAGTTTCCGGTCGGAGTCCTGTACCAGCTGCGGTTGACGCCGAAGTTCAGTTGCACGCCCGAAGCCAGCGGCTG
>JAXDPR010000170.1:0-6001 GCA_034668265.1 Sphingomonadales bacterium | reverse complement strand
CGCGCAATGTCGAGGTCGGCCAGATCGTCGGTCCGGGTTCCGGCGCACTGTTCCATCTCGCCGAGGGCGGCCAGATGGAAATGCGAGCGCAACTGTCGCAGCAGGACCTCGCCTACGTCCACACCGGAATGCCCGCCGACGTCACTCCGGTCGGGTCGAAGTCTAGCGTGCGCGGGTCGGTGTGGCAGGTCGCTCCGATGATCGACGCGGAGTCGCGCCTCGGCGAGGTGCGCATCGCGATCCCGTACAGCAGCGCGATCCGACCGGGCGGCTTCGCGGAGGCTCGAGTGACCGCGGGCACCACGACTGCCCCCCGCCTGCCGCAAAGCGCCGTGCTCAGCGATGAGAAGGGCAATTACGTCTACATCATCAACGGCAAGAACGAGGTGGAGCGGCGCAACGTCACAATCGGCGAAGTCGACGAAAACGGCGTGACCATCGCGGCCGGCCTTTCCGGCAACGAGGCCGTGGTGCTGTCCGCCGGACCGTTCCTCAACCCCGGCCAGAAGGTGAAGCCGAGGCGCGAGGCAGCGACGCGCTAACGCCAGGAAAGCAATATTGCCATGAACTTCCGCAACATCTCGTCCTGGTGCATTCGCAACCCGGTCTTCCCGATCGTTCTGTTCGTCGGGCTGATGCTCGCCGGCCTCATCTCGTTTGCGCGGATGCAGGTGAACAACGCGCCGGACATCGATTTCCCCGCGGCGACGGTCTCCATCAGCCAGCCGGGCGCAGCGCCTAACGAGATTGAGACTCAGATCACCCAGCGGGTCGAATCGGCGATTCGCGGGGTGAACGGCGTCGAGGAGATCAACAGCAACGTTTCCGAAGGCAACAGCTTCACCTTCGTCACCTTCCAGATTGGCACGCCCACGGACCGCGCCGTCAATGATGTGCGCAACGCAATTGCCCAGGTCCGCGGCACCCTGCCCGATGGCATTCTCGAGCCGCAGGTGACGCGCGTCGACGCGGAGGGCGAGCCGATCTCCTATGTCGGCGCGCAGACCACCGACATGACGCTCGAGCAATTGAGCTGGTACATCGACAACACCGTGGCGAAGCGCCTCCTCGGCGTCTCCGGAATCGCGGCCGTCCAACGCGTCGGCGGCGTCGATCGCACCATCCGCGTGATCCTCGATCCCGCGGCGCTTCAGGCCCAGGGCATCACCGCCGCGCAGGTCAACACCCAGCTGCGGCAGAGCAACTTCAACGGCGCCGGCGGCCGTGCCGAGATCGCCGGATCCGAGCAGTCCGTGCGGGTGCTGGGCAACGCGCCGGATGCCTACCAGCTGTCACAAACTCAGATCGCGCTTCCGGGCGGCCGGATGGTCAAGCTGGCCGACCTGGGCGAGGTCAGTGACAGCAACTCCGAGCAGCGCTCGATCGCGAAGCAGGACGGCCGCCAGGTCGTCACCTTCCAGGTCCAGCGCGCCAAGGGGGCCTCTGAAGTGACCGCCTACGAGGGCATGTGGAAGGAGCTCAACAAGCTCCAGGCGGAAAATCACAAAGTGCGCTTCTCGGAAGTCTTCACTCCGGTTCCCTACACCAAAGCCCAATACCGCTCGGCGATGGAAGGGCTGATCGAGGGCGCGGTGCTCGCGGTCTTCGTGGTCCTGCTCTTCCTTCGCGACATTCGCGCGACCGCCATCTCGGCGCTTGCAATCCCGATGTCGGCGATCCCCGCCTTCTGGTTCATGAGCATGCTGGGGATCACGCTCAATTTCATGTCGACCATGGCCATGGGCCTGGTCGCGGGCGTGCTGGTCGACGACGCAATCGTCGAGATCGAGAACATTGTCCGGCACATGCGCATGGGCAAGTCGGCCTACCAGGCCTCGCTCGACGCCGCGGACGAGATCGGCCTCGCCGTGCTGGCGACGACTATGGCGATCGTTGCGGTCTTCTTTCCCGTCGCGCTGATGCCGGGCATCGCCGGTCAGTATTTCAAGGCGTTCGGTTTTACCGTCGTGCTCTCAGTGCTGATGAGCTTGCTCGTCGCGCGCATGATTACCCCGCTGATCGCCGCCTATTTCCTGCGCTCGCGAGGCATCCAGCCGCACGCCGCCTGGAGGTGGATGGACCTGTACCTAAAGGTCCTCAACTGGAGCCTCGATACCTCGAAGGCGGATGCACTGCTCGCGCGCCTGCCCAAGGTGCCGCGTGACTGGCGCTATTACGCGCTCGGCACGCTGCTGCTCGTGATAGTGCTCGGCGTGTTCGGCGCCGCCACGGGGGCCGTCATGGCGGTTATCGGCAAGGCTGGTTGGAATGGAGCGCTTAGCTTTGTGCTCTCGGTCTGCATCGGCGGCTTCATCGCCTATCTCGCAGCCAAGCTGATCGGCTTTCTCGTCCAGATGTTTGCCACAGCAAACTTCGCCCGCTGGCATGCGATCGTCGCAGCGCGCTGGAATGCGCGCTTGCAGGATCACCGTCTGACGATGGTGGGCGCCGGCATTGCGACCCTGCTCGCCAGCGTCATCCTGTTCGGCACGCTGTCCATGTCCTTCTTCCCGCCCGAAAACAGCGACTTTTCCCGCGCCAACATCACGATGGCGCCGGGAAGCACGCTCAAGGAAACGGAAGCTGTCGTCGACCGCGTCGCTGCGTTGGTCGAAAAGGACCCCAGCGTCGAACGGGTGTTCGAACGCATCAACGTCGGCGAAGGCCATCTCAACATCGTGCTCAAGAAGGATCGAAACGTCACCAGCACGGAGTTCGAACGTGGTCTTTCACCGGCTCTTGCCGCAACGCCCGATGCCCGGGTCAGCTTCCAGTCGCAGCAGGGCGGCGGTCCGGACAACGATTCCCGCGACATCATGGTTTACCTCGGCGGCGACGATCCTGTTCAGCTGAACGCGGTCGCACGCCAGATCGCCAAAGAGATGGAGACGGTGCCGGGCCTGCGCGCTCCGCGCGTGGGGAGCCAGCTCGCGCAACCCGAAATCACGATCAAGCCGCACTTCGATCTTGCGGCCGACCTTGGAGTGACAACGGCTGCGCTCAGCCAGACAATCCGCATCGCGACGCTTGGTGAAATCGAGCAGAACAGCGCGAAATTCTCGCTGTCGGATCGACAGGTGCCGATCCAGGTTTCGCTGTCGGAGAACGCTCGCCGCGACTTGACGACGCTCGAAAACCTGCCGGTGCCGACGACCAAGGGTGGATCGGTTCCGCTCAAGGCCGTCGCCGACATCGGCTTCGGTTCGAGCCCGACAACGATCCAGCGGTCGAACCAGCTTCGCCGGCTGTCGATTGGCGGCGACCTCGCACCGGGCATGGCCCAGGGCGACGTCTTCGCGAAAGTCAACAACCTGCCCACGGTCAAGAACCTGCCGCAGGGCGTTCAGAAGATGAACCTCGGCGATCAGAAATGGCAATCCGAGCTGCTGTTCAACTTTGCTGTCGCCCTGCTGTCCGGCGTGCTGCTGGTCTTTGCCGTCCTGGTCCTGCTCTACCGCCGTTTCCTGGCGCCCTTCGTCAACATGGGCTCGCTGCTGCTGGCGCCGCTCGGCGCGGCCGTGGCTCTCCACATCGCCCGACAGCCGGTCTCGCTGTTCGTGCTGATCGGCATCCTCATGCTGTTCGGAATCGTGGCGAAGAACTCGATCCTGCTGGTCGACTTCGCGGTCGAGATGATGAACCACGGCATGGAGAAGAACGAGGCGATCTGGGAGGCCGGGCACAAGCGCGCCCAGCCGATCGTCATGACTACCGTCGCGATGGTCGCCGGCATGTTGCCGACCGCGCTGTCGCTGAGCGGCGACGGCAGTTGGCGTGCGCCGATGGGCATTACGGTGATCGGCGGCCTGATTTTCTCGACGCTGCTGACGCTCCTGCTCGTGCCCGCCTATTTCTCGATCGCGATTTCGATCGAAACTCGCATCGGCAAGCTGTTCCACCGGCTCATCGGCAGCGAAGCGCACGCGACCGGCTACGCGGTTCCGGCAGAGTGAACTGAGCGGGCATGTCGGCTATTGAGCCGGCATGAAGGCCATGGCGAGCACCGCTCTCAACCGCTTCAACCCCGCGCAACCCGGCGCGCAGGGGATGAAGGTGGTCGCGACCGGCCTGCTGGTGGTGATGGCCGCCGTTTTCGCCCTCACCCGCGCGATGGAGCCGGCCCATCCCTGGCTCGGCTATGTCAAAGCCTTTGCCGAAGCGGCGATGGTCGGCGGGCTTGCCGACTGGTTCGCGGTGACCGCGTTGTTCCGCCACCCCCTCGGGCTGCCGATCCCGCACACGGCGATCATCCCGCGAAACAAGGATCGGATCGGCGAAGCGCTCGCCAGCTTCATCCGTGAGAATTTCCTCATTCCATCGGTCGTCGCCCGGCGACTGCAGCGGCTCGACGTCGCCGGGGCCGCCGGGCGCTTCCTTCAGACGCCGGCGGGGGAGGGAACGCGGATCCGGGCCGGCGCATCGCGGCTAATCGCCGACGTGTTCGAAAGCCTCGATGACGAGCGCCTCGGCGGAATCGTCAAGGGCGCGATCTCGACCAGGCTGAGGAAAATGGAGGTCGCGCCGCTGCTCGGCCATGCGCTCGCCTCGGCCATCAACGAGGACCGCCACGTGCCGATGCTCGAAGCTGCGATCCGCTGGACCGCGCGCGCGCTCGACGCGAACGAGCAGCTGATCCGCGACATGGTGCGCAAGAAGGCGAACTGGGTCCTGAAGCTCGCCGGGCTCGACACCAAGCTCGCCGACGCAATCATCGACGGATTGAGGAAGCTGACGGTCGAAATGTCGACCGACCCCGCGCACCCGGTCCGGATGAAGATCGAGGAAGCGCTCGCCCAGCTCGCCAACGACCTGCAGACCAGGCCGGAAACGCGCGAGCGGGTCGAGGCGATCAAGGAACAATTGCTGGACAATCAGTCGGTCGGCCTGTGGCTGGACGCCTTGTGGCAGAGGGGGCGCGAGGCGATCATCAAGGCGGCGCGCAATCCCGACGCGGTCATGGCCGGCAAGCTCGGCGAAGTCCTGAAGTCGATGGGGGGCACGCTGGAAAAGGACCCGCGCATCCGCGCAGCAATCAACCAGTTCGCGCGGCGCGCGGTGGTCGGCATGGCGGCGAGCTATGGCGGGTCGATCGTCAAGCTGGTCTCGGAAACGATTCGCAGCTGGGACGCCCAGACGGTGACCAACCGGCTCGAGGCGGCGGTCGGCCGCGACCTCCAGTATATCCGCATCAACGGCACGTTGGTCGGTGGGCTCGTCGGGCTCGTCCTCTACGTGATCGACAAATTATGAGCGACCCGAGCATCGACCAGCTTGCCGAAACCGCCCGCAACCGCGGCCTCAAGCTGGTTCGCTCGCGCGTGCGCAGTCCGGGCAAGCGCCGCTTCGGGAAGGTCGGGTTGACCGACGCTCGCGGCAAGGCGGTGTTCGGAATGGACGCCAAGGGGCCGGTCGGAACGCCGGAGGCGGTCGAGGAATTCCTTCGCAACCTTGGCGCGAAAGACTGGGGCGCGTCGCTCGACGTCGCCGTGCTGCCGCGCAAGAAGAAGTCGCCGCGCCGCCAGGCCGCGAACGATACCGAGCCACCGCCGCCTCCGCCCAAGCCCAAGCCCAAGCCCAAGCTGCGCGAGGCGAAGCCCGGCGACGCGGCTCGCCTGGCCGAGCTGATTGAGGAGCTTGGCCACGAAGTGACTGAGAAGCAGGCGCGCAAGAACCTCGCGGCCCTCAGGAAGGTGGGCGAAACCCCGATCGTCGCCACTCTCGACAAGAAGGTGGTTGGCCTGATCGGAGTCCATCGCATGGTGACCGTCCACCGGCCCGCGCCGGTCGGCCGGATCCCGGTACTAGTCGTCGCCAAGGACGTGCAGGGGCATGGGCTTGGCCGGATGCTCGTCGACGCCGCGGAGCAATGGTGCCGCGCCAAGGGCTGCCAGATTATCGAGGTAACGAGCAACGACCGCCGAACCGCCGCCCACGCCTTCTACCGCCACATGGGTTACGAGCGGACCAGCCTCCGCTTCTTCAAGAAGCTTTAGCCGGCGCT
>JAXDPR010000169.1:0-8564 GCA_034668265.1 Sphingomonadales bacterium | reverse complement strand
CTTGCCGCCTTCCACCCGGGTCACTTCGACCGAGCCCGACAGGATCACCATCAGCCCGTCGCCAACTTCGCCCGCGCGGGCCACGGTTTGGCCGGATTGGAAGCGGCGCTGCTCGCCGAACTGGGCGATCCGGCCGATTTCATTGTCGGACAGGCGCAGGAACATCTGCGCTCCGCGCGTGTCGTAGGTGGTGGTCGAAGTCTCAGCCATGGCTCACAGCGATCGCCAAGGCACACAGACCCAATCGGCCAGTCATCAACATCTCCCTTCGAAAGGCTGCCGGGCCGTGCCCATCGTCGCGCGGCCCGGCAGTAAGCTCACTGGGCCGGGACGGGTTCGGCACCCCGGAACGGCGCCGATTCGGCCGTGCGTGACGTTCCATCGCGGATGAAGGCGAGGATTTCCGGATTCAGGATTTCCGGATGCGTCGACAAGCAGCCGTGGGGCAGGTCCTCGTAAGTCTTGAGCGTGCCGTTCCTCAGCAGCTTGGCGCTGAGCGGCCCCGAAGCGACATAGGGCACAATCTGATCGTCCTTGCTGTGGATGACCAGGACAGGCACGTCGATCGCCTTCAGATCCTCGGTGAAATCGGTTTCGGAGAAGGCCTTGATGCACTCGTAGCCGGCCTTGACGCTGCCCATCATTCCCTGCCGCCACCAATTGCGGATCAGCCCTTGAGACACCTTTGCGCCCGGCCGGTTGAACCCGTAAAACGGCCCGCTCGGCACATCGAGGTAGAATTGCGCCCGGTTAGCGGCGAGCGCGGCGCGGAATTGATCGAACACTTCGATCGGCAGCCCGTCCGGATTAGACTCTTTCTTGACCATCACCGGCGGCACCGCCTCGACCAAAACGGCCTTGGCGACGCGGCCCTTGCCATGCTGCGCGACATAGCGGGCGACTTCGCCACCGCCGGTCGAATGGCCGACGTGAATCGCGTTCGTGAGGCCGAGCTCGGTCACCAGTGCGTCAACGTCGGAGGCGTAGGTATCCATCTCATTGCCGCCATCGGACTGCGACGACCGGCCGTGGCCGCGACGGTCGTGCGCAATCACCCGATAGCCTTGATCCAGGAAGAACATCATCTGGGCGTCCCAGTCGTCGGCGCTGAGCGGCCAACCGTGGTGAAAGACGATCGGCTGCGCGCTCTTGGAGCCCCAGTCCTTGTAGAAAATCTCGGTACCGTCGCTGGTCGTGAGGTAAGTCATGCAGTGCGCTCCACTGGAAGCCTCCGGCCGGCAGGACCGGTGCTGCATCTCGTGATCGGGGGTCAGCGGCAAAAACAGCGCCGCACCAACGCTTCGACTCGGTCGCGAAACGACGACCGCCTACTACCAACTCCGGCCCACGGCGAGACAGCGACTCGGCGCTTAACGCAGCAGAACGTCGCCTGCGCGGATCACCGCGAGCCCGCCGTCATCGCGGAGCAGGCGGAGCGCGCCATCGGGCTCGATTCCGTCGAACATGCCGGAGATCGTTTCGCCAGGCCCCGAATGAACGGTGAGCGTGGTGCCGACGGGGTGGGCGCGGGCGAGCCAGGCCTGGGCCAACAGCGCCGGCGGGCTCTCCCGCCACAGGTCGATGAGGCGGGCGAAGCCTCCGGCAAGTATCGGGGCGAATGCCTCGGGGACGACCTTTCCGCCGAGCGATGCGCCTTGCCGATCGGGCAGCTGCGGCGCCGCTGCCAAATTCACACCGAAGCCGACGGCAATCCTGTCACCGCTGCGTTCGAGCAGGATCCCGGCAAGCTTCCTCCCGGCGAGCAACAGGTCATTGGGCCACTTGAGCAGCAGCGGCTGGCCGGGGACAGCGACGTCGACCGCTTCGGCCAGGGCAAGCCCGGCAGCGAGCGAGAGCGTCTGCGCCGCCGGATCGCCCGGGCGAAGCTGCACGAGCGTGCCTCCATAGAAATTACCGGGCGCTGAAAGCCAGGTCCGGCCCTGTCGCCCCCTTCCCGCCTGCTGGTCGAGCGCAACCAGCCAGTCGCCTTCGACGGCATTTGGGTCAGCAATGATGTCGGCGTTGGTCGAGCCGGTCCGCTCGACGATCCGGATGCGGGTCAGAACAGGCTTCCCGCGGCGCCGTCGGTCAGGGTGGTCAGCGGGCCGATCAGCAAGTAGCCGAGCGGCGAAACGAACAAGGCCGCGAGAAGGATCAGCAGTCCCTGCACCGGCTCCCGCACCCGACGGTAGGGCGCAGCAGGCTCGTCCATGTACATGACCTTGATGATCTTCAAGTAGTAATAAGCGCCGATCACCGTGCCGAGGATGCCGGCGACGGCGAGTGCGACATAGCCGCTGGCGATGGCGGCGCGGAACACCACCAGCTTGGGCCAGAAGCCGAACAAGGGCGGGATCCCGGCAAGGCTGAACATGAACACGGCCAGCGCAGCGGCGAAGCCCGGCCGCGTCTGGGCAAGGCCGGAGAGACTGGCGATGGACTCGACCGGTCGGCCCTCCTCGTCGCGCATCCACAAGACGCAGAGGAAGGCGCCGAGCGTCATGACGACGTAAACCGCCATGTAGAACAGCACCGATGACGCCCCGCGCGCTCCCCCGGCGGCGAGCCCGATCAGCGCGAAGCCGACATTGTTGATCGATGAATAAGCGAGCAGCCGCTTGATGTTGGTCTGGCCGTAGGCGGCGACGGCGCCAAGGAAGACCGAGGCCAAAGCAGCGAAGATTACGATCTGCCGCCAGGCGTCGGTGGCGGGTCCGAGACCCTCGACGCAGAGTCGCGTTGCCAGGAGGACCGCGGCGACCTTGGGAGCGCTTCCGAAGAACAACGTCACCGGCGTCGGCGCGCCCTCGTAGACGTCCGGGGTCCACATGTGGAACGGCACGGCGCTTGCTTTGAACGCGAGGCCGGCGAGCACGAACACGAGGCCGAACAATAGCCCGAGCGACGCCGCTCCGCGGCCGAACGCCGCGGCGAGACCGTTAAAGCACATCGTGCCGGTGAAGCCGTACAGCAGCGAAATGCCGTAGAGCAGGATGCCGCTCGCCAGCGCGCCGAGCACGAAATATTTGAGGCCCGCCTCGGCCGAGCGCTCATCCGTGCGACGGTAGGAGGCAAGCACATAGGAAGCGAGGCTCTGCAGCTCGAGCCCGACGTAGAGGCTGACGAGGCTGCTGGCCGAGACCATGACACCCATTCCGACTGCGGCGAACAGGATCAGCACGGCATATTCGGATGCATGCTCGGTGCCACGCTCGAACCAGCCGTGAGCGGCGATAATCGCCACCGCCGAGGCCGGGTAGATGAGCGCACGTCCAAAGCTTGCGAACAAGTCTTCCGTCACGAGCCCGTCGAACACGGGTCCGGCATGTGACGGAGCGCCGATCAGCGCGGCGGTCGCCCCGAGCAACAGAAGGACGGCAAGCCAGTTTACCATCGCGGACCCGCGGCGCCCGGTGAAGGCCGCAACCATCATCAGGATCGTTCCGCCGATCGACAGGATCAGCTCGGGCAGCAAGGCGGCGAAGCGGCCCATCAGTGCGTCGCTCCATGATCGCTGTGCGCGGCAGTCTTACCCGGCGTCGGTGCAGAATCTCCCATAGGCGCGACGCGCTCCATCCGCACCAGCAACCGCCCGACGTCGTTGCGCATGGGCCTCATGAAGCTCTCCGGGTAGATGCCCATCCAGAAAACCGCGAGCGCGATGGGAGCGAGCAGCCACCATTCGCGGACATTGAGGTCGGGCATGGCCGCCGCGTCGGCGTGGCGAAGCGTTCCGAAGCAGATCCGCCAGTAGAGCCACAGCATGTAGGCCGCACCGAGGATGATCCCCGTCGTCGCGACGATCGCCGCCCAGGTCGACGCGCGATATGTGCCCACCGAGGCCAGGAATTCTCCGGGGAAATTGCTGAGACCCGGAAGGCCAACGCTGGCCATGGTGAATACCATGAACAGCAACGCGTAGCCGGGCATGTTGTCGGCAAGTCCGCCGTAGCGGTCGATCTCGCGCGTGTGCAGCCGGTCGTATACCACGCCGACGCACAGGAAGAGCGCGCCCGAGACGAGGCCGTGGCCGAGCATCACCAGCATCGCGCCTTCGATCCCCTGCCGGTTCATCGCGAACAGGCCGAAGGTGACGAACGCCATGTGCGCGACCGACGAATAAGCGACCAGCTTCTTCATGTCGCGCTGCACCAGGGCGACCAGGCTGGTGTAGACGACGGCAATGCCGCTCAGGACGAAGATCAACGGCATGAACTGCGCCGAGCCGTCCGGGAACATCGGCAGCGAGAAACGAATGAAGCCGTAGCCGCCGAGCTTCAGCAGCACGCCGGCGAGGATCACCGAACCGGCGGTAGGCGCCTGGACGTGTGCATCGGGAAGCCAGGTATGGACCGGCCACATCGGCAGCTTGACCGCGAAGCTGGCAAGGAAGGCGAGGAACAGGAAGGTCTGGGCGCTCTTCGGAAAGTCGTAGGCCATCAGCGCCGGGATCGAGGTCGTCCCCGAAGTCCCCGCCATGTACAGCATGGCGATCAGCATCAGCACCGAGCCGGCGAGCGTGTAGAGGAAGAATTTGTAGCTCGCCTTGATGCGCTCGGCGCCGCCCCAGATGCCGATGATGAAGTACATCGGGATCAGGCCGCCTTCGAAGAAGATATAGAACAGGAACAGGTCCTGCGCGGCGAAGGAGCCCATGATGAGCGCCTCCATCAGCAGGAAATAGGCCATGTACTCGGGCACGCGTTTCTCGATCGCGCGCCAGCTCGCGCCGATGCAGATCGGCATCAGGAACGCGGTGAGGACGATCAGCAGCAGCGCGATGCCGTCGATCCCGAGCGCCCAGCTAACGCCGCCGCCAGGCCCCGCCTTCTCCACGAACTGCCATTGCGGCCCGTCCGGATTGTACTGCGCCCAGAGGTAAAGGCTTAAGGCGAAGTCGAGCAGCGTGGCGATGAGCGCCGTCCAGCGCGCGCCGCTTGCGTTCAGGAACAGGCAGACGACGCCCGCGACCAGCGGGATGCCGATCAGGATGCTGAGCAAGGGCAATCCGGTCATGTTCGCGCTCACTGGGCCCACCAGATCGCCCAGCTCGCGGCGCCGATCAGGCCGAGGAGCATCACCAAAGCGTAGGAATAGAGGTAGCCCGACTGCAGCCGCGCGGTGACGCGGTTACCGGCGGCAACCGCCACCGCCGCGCCATGCGGCCCGAAGCGGTCGATCGTCCCCTCGTCGCCGCCGTGCCACAACAGGCGGCCGAGCCACAGCGACGGACGCACGAACAGGAAGTCGAAGAGCTCGTCGAAATACCATTTGTTGGCGACGAACCGGTAGACCGCGGGGAACATCGCGGCGAAGCGGTCCGCGGCGGCCGGATTGCGAATGTAATTGTTCCACGCGATCCACAGCCCAACGAGCATGACGATGGTCGGAGTCAGCTTAACCCAAGTCTCCGCATCATGCGCCGCGTGAGCAAGATGCTGGCTGAAGGCGACTGTCCCGCGCCAGAACTCCGGAGCGCGCTCCGGATCGACGAAGGTGGCGTGGAAAATCTGGCCCGAAAGTGCGGCGCCAAGCGCTAGCAGGCAGATCGGGACGAGGATCGTCCACGGACTTTCATGCGGGTGATAACCGCCGCTTCCCGTCGCGACATGACGCGGACTGTGCGCGCTGTCGCCATGCTCCTCGTCGGGCGTGTCGTGGTCGCCGTGAAGCGCGTGCTGGATATGGTCAGATGCCGCCCAGCGCGGCTCGCCGAAGAAGGTCAGGAAGATCAGCCGCCAGGAATAGAAGCTGGTCAGCAGCGCGGCGAGCGCGCCGGTCCAGAAAGCGATGGTGCCGGAGACCGAGCCGCTCGCCCAGGCGCTCTCGAGGATCGCGTCCTTCGACCAGAAACCGGCGAAGCCAAGCCCGCCGCCGGCGTCGATGCCGACCCCGGTGATCGCCAGCGTGCCGATGACCATCACCCAGAAGGTGACCGGGATCTCCTTCCGGAGCGCGCCATAGTAACGCATGTCCTGCTCGTGGTGCATCGCGTGGATCACGCTGCCCGCGCCGAGGAACAGCAAAGCCTTGAAGAAGGCGTGCGTGAACAGGTGGAACATCGCCGCGCTGTAGGCGCCGACGCCCGCGGCGAAGAACATGTAGCCGAGCTGCGAGCAGGTCGAATATGCGATCACTCGCTTGATGTCGTTCTGCGCGCAACCGACCGTTGCCGCGAAAATGCAAGTCGCGGCGCCGACCCAGGTGACGACGTGCATCGCCGTCGCAGACTGCTCGAACATTGGCGACAAGCGGCAGACCATGAATACGCCGGCGGTGACCATCGTCGCGGCGTGAATGAGGGCGCTGACCGGTGTCGGGCCCTCCATCGCTTCGGGAAGCCAGGTGTGGAGTGGCAACTGCGCGGACTTGCCCATCGCGCCGACGAACAACAGCAGGCACAGCAGGGTCATGGTGTCGACCCGCATTCCGGCAAAGCCGATGGTCGAGCCGGCCATTCCTGGGCTCGCGGCGAGGATCGCCGGGATCGAGACGGTGCCGAACACCAGGAAGGTGCCGAATATCCCGAGCGAAAAGCCGAAGTCGCCGATGCGGTTGACGACGAACGCCTTCAGCGCGGCGGCGTTGGCCGACGGCTTGTGGTACCAGAAGCCGATCAGCAGATAGGAGGCGAGACCGACGCCCTCCCAGCCGAAGAACATCTGCACCAGGCTGTCGGCGGTCACCAGCATCAGCATCGCGAAGCTGAACAGCGACAGATAGGCGAAGAAGCGCGGCTGACCCGGGTCTTCCTCCATATAGCCCCAGCTGTAGAGGTGGACGAGGCTGGAGACGGTTGTGACGACTACCAGCATCACCGCGGTCAGGCTGTCGACCCGCAGCGCCCAGTCCACGGTCAGCGTCCCCGATTGGATCCAGTTCATCACCGGCACCACGACCGGACCCGCGCTCCCATTTATGTACTGGAAGAAGATCGGCCAGCTGAGGAACACGCCGACGAACAAGGCGCCGGTGGTCACGGCCTTCGCGGCGGTCTTGCCGATCCAGTGGCCGCCGAGGCCGGCGATGATCGCGGCGAGCAGCGGCAGGAAGACGATGAGGAGGATTGCGCTCCTCATCCGTGCATCCGGTTGACGTCGTCGACCGCGATCGAGCCGCGGCGGCGGAAGAAGATGACGAGGATAGCAAGCCCGATTGCGGCCTCGGCCGCGGCAACGGTCAGGACGAACATTGCCAGCACCTGGCCGGTCAGGTCGCCGAGATAGGCCGAGAAAGCGACGAGGTTGATGTTCACCGCGAGCAGGATCAGCTCGATCGCCATCAGCATCAGGATAACGTTGCGGCGATTGAGGAAGATGCCGAGGACACCGATCGTGAACAGGACCGCGGCGACGGTGAGGTAATGGCCCAAGCCGATCATGATCGGCGTCCCTTCAAGGAGCGCCCGATCACAGCTTCATCCCCTCGCCGACGCCGGGGTCGCGTAGCTGCACGGCCTCGTCAGGTCGGCGGTCGACTTGCTTCCACACCTTTTGCGGGCGCGTATCGCGGCGGCTGCGGTGGGTGAGAACAATCGCGCCGATCATCGCCACCAGCAGGATCAGGCCCGCCATTTCGAAGGCGAACAGGTAGCGGCTGTAGAGCAGCTGGCCGATCGCGACGATGTTCGGCTCGGTCGCCGCCGCGATGCCGTGATTGGCGAATGCCGGGCCCGCCTGCCGCGCGAACAGCGCGACGACGATCTCGACGAGCAGCACCAAGGCGATGATGATCCCGAACGGAAGGTTCCGGCTGAAGCCCGAGCGGAGCGACGCAAAATCGATGTCGAGCATCATGACGACGAACAGGAACAATACCGCGACCGCGCCGACGTAGACGATCACCACCAGCATCGCGATGAACTCGGCGCCGACCAGCAGCATCAGCCCCGCCGCGTTGAAAAAGGCGAGGATCAGCCACAGCACGCTGTGGACCGGGTTGCGTGCGAAAATGACCGCTATCGCGGACGCGATGGTGAGCGTCGCGAACAGGTAAAAGGCGAAGGCTGCGATCAAGTTGCGGCGCGCCTACCGGTAGGGCGCATCGGCGGCAAGGTTCGCGGCGATCGCCTGCTCCCACTTGTCGCCGTTGGCGAGCAATTTGGCCTTGTCGTAAAGCAATTCCTCGCGCGACTCGGTCGCGAATTCGAGGTTCGGCCCCTCCACGATCGCATCCACCGGGCAGGCCTCCGCGCACAGCCCGCAATAGATGCATTTGACCATGTCGATGTCGTAGCGCGTAGTGCGGCGGCTGCCGTCCTCGCGCGGCTCGGCCTCGATGGTAATGGCGAGCGCGGGGCAGATCGCCTCGCACAATTTGCACGCGATGCAGCGCTCTTCGCCATTGGGATAGCGGCGCAGCGCATGCTCGCCGCGGAAGCGCGGGCTCTGCGGCGTCTTCTCGTACGGGTAGTTGAGCGTCGCCTTGGGCCGGACCATGTACTTCAGGCCAAGCCCCAGCGCGCCCGCGAAATCCATCAGGGCCGCGCCCTTCATCGCCTGTCCGATACGCTGGAACATGGTCACTTCCCCTTGCAGGCGTAGTCTTGGATGTATTGGGCGTCG
>JAXDPR010000168.1:0-3655 GCA_034668265.1 Sphingomonadales bacterium | reverse complement strand
GGGCCAGACACTTCGCACCGATGCGGCTTATGGCAAGCTGACCGATCCCGCGCTTGAGGCCCGCTTCCAGCGGGTCAAGGCCAAGCTCATGGGCTATGTCGATCACAAGCTTGCCGTCACCAAATATCCGGAGAGCGACCGCAGCGTGCCCGCCCATTATGCGCGCGCCTATGCTTATCACCTTGGCGGCTATCCCGACAAAGCCGAGGCCGAGGCCAACGCATTGCTCGCGATCGACCCGCACGACCCCTATTTCCTCGAGCTCAAGGGCCAGATCCTGCTCGAGGACGGCAAGCCGCTCGAAGCAATCGCCCCATTGCGGGAGGCCGTAGATCGTTCCGGCAACGCGCCAATGATTGCCGCCATGCTCGGCCACGCATTGGTCGAGACCGAGGATTCGAAGAATTTCGCTGAGGCCAAGCAGATCCTGAAGATCGCAGTGAACAAGGACAACCAAGACCCGTTCGCCTGGTATCAGCTTGGCATCATCTACGATCGCGAAGGCGACCCCGCCCGGGCCGCGCTTGCTACGGCCGAGCGCAGCAACCTCGAAAACCAGCCGAAAATGGCGCTCTCCAGCGCGCAAATGGCCATGAAGGGCATCCCGCCAGGAACTCCGGACTATCTTCGCGCGCAGGACATCGCCATGGTGTCCCGCGCCGAGCTCGCCAAGAAAGACAAGAAATACCGGGACCCGAAGAACCTCAGCGAGTGAACGGGACTGACGCGGGCGGAGCGCCCTCGAAACCAGGCCTGTTCGTCGCTGCTTTGGTCGGCGGCATCGCCGGCTCGCTGCTGACCGCGGCCTTGCTGTTCGTCGCCTTGCCTGGGGTTCTCAGCAGCAAGATCGTTCGCGCCGGCATGCTTGCAGATCCACAGATCCTGCTCGATGCCAGCGAAGCGCTGCGCGACGCCCAATATGCCCCGGTCCTCGCGGCCAATCGCGCGGCCATCGAAACGCCGTTCGGAAGCTCGTGGAAGGGTGCGGCCAAGCCCGAAGTGACCCTCGTGGAGTTCTTCGATTACGCCTGCCCCTATTGCAAGGCGAGCAACCCGGCGGTCGACCGCCTGGTGCGGGAGGACAAGGGCCTTCGCGTGGTCTACCGCGAACTGCCGATCCTCGGCGCCGACAGCGTGAGCGCCGCGCGCCTTTCGCTCGAAGCTTCGAAGCTCGGCCGCTTCGCGACGTTCCACGACACGTTATGGGCGACGGGCCGCCCGGCCCCGGACACCAATGCGAAAGCCGCACAGGCAGCGGGAATTCCATCCCAGCCCGCTCCCGATCCGGCAATCGAAGCCGAGCTCAACAGCAACATGAGGCTCGCCGGGCAGCTGGGCGCGACCGGCACGCCCCTGTTCGTGGTCGGCGACCGGGTGATGAACGGCGCGGTCGGCTACGGCATGCTCAAGGACGCCATCGCCAAGGCTCGCGCCAGGGCCTGAGCACTCAGAAAATCGTGACGAAGAAGATCGCCGTCGCGACGACCATGATCCCGGTCGCGGCCCACCCGAGAATAGCCCCCCTGGGCCCCAGCGTCAGGTGGCCCATTGCCCGAGGATTGGTTACGATCAGCATCATGATCGCCATCAGCGGGGCAGCCAGAATGCCATTGGTCACCGCGCTCCAGTAAAGCGCCCTGACCGGATTGACGCCGGCATATTGCATCAGGGCGCCGGCAAGCGTGGTGATGGCGATGGTGCCGTAGAACAGCTTCGCCCGATTGGGTTTCGAATCGAGACTCGCCGGCCGGCCGGCCATTTCGGACACTGCATAGGCGGCAGAGCCTGCCAGCACCGGCACTGCGAGAAGGCCAGTGCCGATAATCCCGAACGCGAAAAGCAGGGAGGCGAAGCGGCCCGCAACGGGGCGCAAAGCCTCGGCCGCCTGCGCGGCCGTTTCGATCGTCGTCACCCCGTTGACGTGGAGCGTTGCCGCAGCCGCGAACACGATGAAGATCGCGACCAGGTTGCTGAAGGTCATGCCGACCAAAGTTTCCTGACGGATCCGCGCCATCTGCGGCCCGGCCTTCGCCGGCGCGACGTAGAGCGGCTTGGAATGGTTCCGTTTTTCCTCCTCGATCTCCTGCGCCGCCTGCCAGAAGAATAGATACGGGCTGATCGTCGTTCCGAGGATCGCGATGATGCCCGTCGCGAAAGCGGCGGTCCATTCGACGTGGGGAATGAGGACCCCCTTGATCGCCTGTGCCCACGGCACATGCACCGCGAACACGACCGCGACATAGGCGAACAGGCTAAGGGTCGTGAACTTCAGCACTGCCGCGTAGCGGCGGTAAGGGAGGAACGTCTCGAGAAGCAGGCAGAGGAGGCCGAAGCCGAGCGTGTAAACGACGATTTGGCCGCCCAGCATCATCTGCATCGCGGCGCCCATCGCACTGAGGTCGGCGCCAAGGTTGATGACGTTGGCCGCGAGAAGCAGCAGGACCGCGGCCCACAACACCGGCCTTGGATAATGTCGCCGGATATTGGCGGCGATTCCCCGTCCCGTCACCGACCCGATCTGCGCCGAGACGTCCTGGATGATGGTCATGAACGGCAGGCTGTAGAGCAGCGTCCAGGACAGCCCGTATCCGAACTGCGCGCCGACCTGGCTGTACGTGCCGATGCCGCTGGGGTCGTCGTCGGCCGCGCCGGTGACGAGCCCCGGGCCAAGCCGCGCGAGGAAGGACTTGCGATCCGTGTCGGCCATGCGCCTCCCCCATCCGGATTCGTTACGGCTGTTTAGCTAACCTGTTCGGGCGCTCCCTTGAAGCCCTGGGCAATTACGTACCACTCGCTCGAACCCTTGCGGCTGGCGGGCGGCTTGGCGTGCTTGACCGTCGCGAAGCTCCGCTTCAGTTCGGCGACGAGGTGATTGTCAGCCCCTCCGGCCAGCACCTTGGCGACAAAAGCGCCGCCCGGCCGGAGTATCTCGCGCGCGAACTCCAGCCCCGCTTCGACCAGTCCCATGGTGCGCAGATGATCGGTCTGCTGATGGCCGACGGTGTTCGCGGCCATGTCGGAAAGGACGACATCGGCCGGGCCGCCCAGCGCCTCCCTCAGCCGCTCGGGCGCGGGCTCGTCCATGAAATCCATCTGCAGTATGGTGACGCCCTCGATCGGATCGGTGGGCAGGAGGTCGATGCCAACGACCCTGGCGCCCGGGACCTTGCGACGCACGACCTGGCTCCAGCCGCCCGGCGCGATGCCGAGGTCGACGACCGCCTTGACGCCTTTCAGCAGCCCGAACCGCTCGTCCAGCTCCAGCAGCTTGTAAGCCGAACGGCTGCGGTAATTCTCCGCCTTGGCGCGCTTCACGTAGGGGTCGTTGAGCTGCCGTTCCAGCCAGCGAGTCGATGAATCTTTGCGGCCCTTGGCGGTCTTGACCCGTTTCACAATTGCCAGCCGTCGCGTGCCATCAGCGAGCGCAATATGCCCTCGCGGATGCCGCGGTCGGCGACGCCGAGGTTTTGGGCGGGCCAAATTTCGATGATCGCTTCCAGGATCGCGCAGCCCGCCACCACGAGGTCGGCGCGCTCATTGCCGATGCACGGCAGCGCCGAGCGTTCGTCATAGTCCATGCCGGCGATCATCGCGCTGATCTTCTGCATCGCCCCGATCGGCACGTGCAGGCCGTCGACCGCGCGCCGGTCATAGG
>JAXDPR010000167.1:0-2718 GCA_034668265.1 Sphingomonadales bacterium | reverse complement strand
AGAACGCCGCGTCCGGAGATTTCGTCAGCCGCATCGAGACCGAGCTTCTAAGCACCCGAAAGGTCCTGATCTTCGGCGAAATAAACGACCGGTTGGCGCGCGATGTGTGCTCGCGGCTCCTGCTCCTCGCCGACCGCGATTCGAGCGAGCCGATCGACGTCTACATCAACTCGCCGGGCGGTCATGTCGAATCTGGCGACACGATCCACGACATGGTCCGCTTCATCCGCAGCGACGTGCAGCTGAACATGATCGGCACGGGTTGGGTGGCCAGTGCCGGCGCGCATATATTCCTGGCCGGCGCCAAGGACCGCCGCTTCTGCCTGCCCAACACGCGCTTCCTGCTTCACCAGCCGGCCGGCGGAACGCGGGGAATGGCGGCCGATATCGAGATCGAGGCCAAGGAAATCCTGCGCATGCGCGAACGGCTGGTGCGCATCATCTCCGAAGAGACGGGCCAGCCGATCGAACGCATCAACAAGGACATCCACCGCAACCACTGGATGACCGCGGAAGAAGCGATCGACTACGGAATGGTGACCAGCATCATTCGCGACCCGCGCGGCATTCCGCGCGCCTGATACCGCCCGCTAGTGGCGAACTGCCGGCTCGCCACCGGGAGCCGCTGGGTGAGCCGGCGGTTCGGGCGCGTGCTCATCGTCGTCGGTCCACTCGATCGGCTGCAGCGGCTCGACGAGCGCGCGCGCAAGCACCTGATCGACGTGATCCACGGGAATGATCTCCAGCCCTTCCGTCACGGTTGAGGGAAGGTCCACGAGATCCTTTTCGTTCTCCGCCGGAATGAGGACAGTCGTAATCCCGCCGCGCAAAGCGGCGAGCAGCTTCTCCTTAAGGCCACCGATCGGCAGCACGCGGCCGCGAAGCGTGACCTCGCCGGTCATTGCAATATCTCGCCGAACAGCGACTCCGCTTAGCGTTGAGATCATCGCCGTCACCATGCCGATGCCCGCCGACGGCCCGTCCTTCGGCACTGCGCCCTCGGGCAAGTGGACGTGGATGTCCTTGCGGGCGAAGATCGACGGCTTGACGCCATAGGCCGGGGCGCGCGCCTTCACGAAGCTCATCGCCGCCTGAATCGACTCCTGCATCACTTCGCCGAGCTTACCGGTGGTCTTGATCTGTCCCTTGCCTGGGACGGTCACGGCCTCGATCGTGAGCAGCTCGCCGCCGACTTCGGTCCAGGCGAGGCCGGTGACGGCGCCGATCTGGTCCTCTTCTTCGCCGATTCCGTAACGGAACTTCCTGACACCCAGGAACTCTCCGAGGTTTTCCGGAGTCAGCTCGACCTTCTCGACCTTTTTCTCGAGAATCTGGCGGAGCGACTTGCGCGCAACCTTTGCAAGCTCGCGCTCGAGCGTCCGCACGCCGGCCTCGCGGGTATAGTGCTGGATCATTTTGCGCAGGGCTTCGTCGGTGAAGACCAGCTCCTCAGCCTTCAGGCCGTGCGCCTCCATTTGCTTGGGGATCAGGTGCCGCTTGGCGATCTGCACCTTCTCATCCTCGGTATAACCCTCCAGCCGAATGATCTCCATGCGGTCCATCAGCGGCTGCGGCATGTCGAGCGAGTTGGCGGTGGTCACGAACATCACGTCCGAGAGGTCGTAGTCGAGCTCCAGGTAGTGGTCCTGGAACTTGTTGTTCTGCTCCGGATCGAGCACTTCGAGCAGCGCCGATGAAGGATCGCCGCGGAAGTCCTGGCCGAGCTTGTCGATCTCATCGAGCAGGAACAGCGGGTTGGACGTCCCCGCCTTCTTGATGTTCGAGATGATCTTGCCCGGCAGCGAACCGATGTAGGTCCGGCGGTGACCGCGAATCTCGGCCTCGTCGCGAACGCCGCCGAGTGACTGGCGAACGAACTCGCGGCCCGTGGCGCGGGCGATCGAGCGGCCGAGCGAGGTCTTGCCGACACCCGGAGGCCCGACGAGGCACAGGATCGGTCCCTTGAGTTTGTTGGTGCGCGCCTGGACCGCGAGATATTCGACGATCCGGTCCTTGACCTTCTCAAGCCCGTAATGGTCCTCGTCGAGCACACGCTGCGCCTCGGCGATGTCTTTCTTGAGCTTGGACTTCTTGCCCCACGGGAGAGCCAGCAGGACGTCGAGATAATTGCGGGCAACGGTTGCTTCGGCGGACATCGGCGCCATCGCGCGGAGCTTCTTGAGTTCGGCCGTGGCGCGGGTGCGCGCTTCCTTGCTGAGGCGGGTCTTGCGGATTTTTTCGGCGAGCTCCTGGAGCTCGTCACCGCCCTCCTCACCTTCGTTGCCGAGTTCTCGCTGAATCGCCTTCAACTGCTCGTTCAGATAATATTCGCGCTGCGTCTTCTCCATCTGGCGCTTGACCCGGCTGCGGATCTTTTTCTCGACCTGGAGCACACCGAGCTCGCCCTCCATGAAGGCGAACACCATCTCCATGCGCCGCGCGGGATTGAGTTCGCTCAGCAGCGCCTGCTTGTCGGCGACCTTGATCGAAAGGTTCGAGGCGACTGCGTCGGCCAGCGCCGAGGCGTCCTCGATCTCGCCCAGCTGGATCCCAGTCTCGGGCGGCAAGCGCTTGTTGAGCTTGGCGTAATTCTCGAACTGGTCGATGACCGAACGCATCAGCGCCTGTGCCTCGGGGCCGCCGGTGTCCTCCTCGTCGACCTCCTCGATCTCGGCGACAGCATAGCCGTCGCGCTCAACCAGGTCGACGAGCCGGGCA
>JAXDPR010000166.1:0-3893 GCA_034668265.1 Sphingomonadales bacterium | reverse complement strand
CAGCTTCCGCCTCCGGGACAGTCGGACGGACATCGCTCGTGGCAACGACCGCGCCTTCCGCATCCAGCGTATCGGTCTCCTCGCCGAAGCGGATGGTGAAGTCATAGGCCTTGGTCGCAACCAGCATCCGCCCGGCGAGCTTGGTCGCTTCGCCGAGTGCGATCGGCAGCACTCCGCTCGCCAACGGGTCGAGCGTCCCTCCGTGGCCGACCTTGGTCTTCGGCTCTCCCGCTTCCCGCAGAATGCGCTTAACCGCGCTGACTGCCGTGGTCGAGCCGAGGCCGACCGGCTTGTCGAGGATGATCCAGCCGTGAAGCGTAACGGCTAGTCCTTGCGCCGGAAGATGGCGTCGAACTCGACCGCTGCGGCGCGGTCGCCGGCGCGGGGGTTCACAGCGCGGAACTGGGCGGGCACGAAGCCGTAGCGGTGCATCGCCGCTAGCGCCTCGTTGAACGACCAGACGCCTTCGTAGAGATGGTCGACCGGAAGCTCGAGCTGGACGCCGACGCAGCACTTGAGGAGGTTTTTGGCCCCGGCGAGAACCTCCTGCTCGAAGCCCTGCGTGTCGATCTTGAGGAAGATGGACCTGGCCTGGTCAGCGCGCAATGCATTGTCGAGCGTGACCACCGGCACGCGCAGGGTCTCGACCGTCTCGCTGTTGGGGTCGAACCGCCCCGCAAGCTCGGACAGCGGGCGGAAGGAACTAAACACGCTGTTTTTCGCGACGTTGATCTCGAGCTTGCCCACCTTACCTCCGACGCCGACGTTGGACACGTCCCACAAGGGATCGGAAGCAGCGTGGCGCTCGAGCTCGGCGAACGCTTGCGGCAGCGGTTCAAACGAATGAATCCGGCCGCGATATCCGAGCGAGCGGATCTCGCGCGCGAACTGGCCTGCATTGGCGCCAACGTCGACGACGAGATCAACTGCGCGCGTGTCAAGGAAGTCCCAAAGGCCAGGTTCCTGCACGAGCGACATGCCGCGGCGGGCGAGGTAACGCTTCACGAAGCCGCGGTGCAAGATCGACACGTTCCCTGGACCCTCCGTTCAGCGAGCGCCAGAAGCGCTACCGCGTCGGCGCGCGGGCCACAACCGTGAGGAGCGCCTCACTTGCGCGGGATGTCGAGGCTTAGCTGCCGTGCCCGGCTCTCGTTCAAGCGTTCGAAGAAATGCCTTCGACACAACGCGACATAACGGTCGTTGCCGCCAATCTCGGTTTGGGCGCCGGCGGCAACGGCATGGCCCTCGGCATCCACGCGCAGGTTCATCGTCGCCTTGCGCCCGCACTCGCACACGGCCTTGAGTTCGATCATGGAATCCGCAAGCGCCAGCAGCGCGGCCGACCCGGGGAAGAGCTTGCCCTGGAAGTCGGTGCGAAGGCCGTAACAGAGCACCGGGATACCCAATCGGTCGGCAATCTCGCACAGCTGCAGCACGTGACGCTGCGTAAGGAACTGCGCCTCGTCCACCAGGATGCAGTCGAGGCTGCGCTTCTTCAGTTCCTCGCCGATCGCCGCGAACAGGTCGACGCTTTCGTCAAACGTGTGCGCGGGCGCCGAGAGCGCGATGCGCGAGCCGATCGCGCCTTCGCCGGCGCGGTCGTCAAGCCGAGCGGTCCACAACATCGTTGCCATGCCGCGCTCGCGATAGTTGAAGTCGGCCTGCAGCAGGGTAGTCGATTTCCCCGCGTTCATCGCCGCATAGTAGAAATAGAGCTTGGCCACCGGCGCCAACGGTTAGGGACGCCGAGGCTGGCTGTCACCTAGTCGAGGGTGACGTGGCTCCTGGAATTGATCTGCGGCGGGGCTTCCGACGCTCGGATCGATTCGATTGCGCAACTTCGCAACTCTTCCGGAAGTCCAATGGTCGTGAAGCGATCGATCTGTTGGCTCGAACCGTGATGGCGGAAGATCAACGTATTCACGTCTGTCACAGTGCGCGCGCAGCCGGCCGTAAGCTGAAGCCGATACCAGCGGTTGTCCCTGTCCCTCACGAACAAGACGTCACCATGCCCGAGGACCGATTGGCGAACGTCGCCGTAGGGTATCACTGTCTCTCTGTCCGAAACGCCCGGAAGATGGTTGATGGCCGGCGAAGCAAGGAGGGGCGCAGCAATCAGCGCCGAACCTAGAGCGAAAATGGCTTTCATCATCGCTTGTCTCCTCAAGCTGAAGCGCTCCCATAGCGAACCGCCGCTGAATGGTTGCTGTCGACTCCAAGCGGAGCCTAAGCGCCATACTCGTCCTTCAGAATTGCGAACAGCACCGTGTCGCGGACGTGGCCGGTCCAGGTGATGCGGTCGGCGCGGAGGATGCCTTCGCGCACCGCGCCGAGTTTCTTCATCGCGGCCTGGCTGCGCGCGTTGCGGCGGTCGACGCGAAACTCGACGCGGCGGATTCCGCGGTCGAAGGCGCGTTTCAACATCATGTCCTTCACCCGGCCGTTGAAGCCGGTGCCGCGAAACTTTGGGCGATAGTAGGTGCCGCCGATCTCCAGCACCTGGCGGGCGGGGTCGATGCCGAGAAAAGAGGACATGCCGGCGAGTTCGTTGCCGTCGAACAACACAAATGTCCGGTTGTTTGGGTTCGATGTGTAGTGATTGATGCTGTCGTCGAACCCGTCGGGGCCGAAATTGTTGGCGTAAATCTGCCAGATTTTACCGTCCTCAGCGCACGCGGCCTTGAGCGGTTCGCGATAGGCTTCGGAGAAGATCTCGGCGCGGCAGCCATCGCCGGTCATCAGCCCAGCGAGCCGGTCGAGGTCGATCATTCCCTGCCGATATCCCGAGCGACCTTGGGGTCTCGCAGCAACCGATCGATGTGCGAGCCTTCGTCGAAGCTTTCGTCGGCGATGAACTTGAGCCTGGCGGCATATTTCATGCGCACGCGGCGGGCGACCTCGCGCTGGAGGAAAGCCGTGTTCGTCCGCAGCGCTTTCAGTACCTCCTCTTCGTCCTGGCCCAGCAACGGCTTCACGAACACGGTGGCGTGGCGGAGGTCGGGGGACATTCGCACCTCGGTGATGCTGACGAGGTGGTTCTCGAGCGTAACATCATGCACGTCGCCGCGCTGAAGCAATTCGCTCAGGATGTGGCGCACCTGCTCGCCGACGCGGAGCAGGCGGACCGAACGGCCTTCGGGGGTTTCGGTGCTGCGCATGGCTTCTTCACTGTCATCGCGAGCGAAGCGAAGCAATCCGGTGGATCGCCGCGTCGCTTCGCTCCTCGCGATGACGAACGCTAGAGCGTCCGAGCGCGCTCCTCGACTTCGAACACCTCGAGACTGTCGCCCGGCTTGATGTCGTTGGTATCGGCGAGAAGCACGCCGCATTCGAGGCCCGAAGTGACTTCCGCCACGTCGTCCTTGAAGCGCCGGAGCGAACTGATCATCGTCGCGGACACGATGACATCCTCGCGCGTGAGGCGGGCGTTGAGACCCTTGCGGATGACGCCTTCGAGGACGAGCAGGCCGGCGGCCTTGTCCTTCTTGCCCGCCGGGAAGACCTCCTGGACACGCGCGCGGCCGACGATGGTCTCGATGATCTCGGGGCCAAGCTCGCCCGCCATCGCGCCCTTCACCCAGTCGGTCAGGTGATAGATGACGTCGTAGTAGCGGAACTCGACCTTGTTGCGGTCGGCAACCTCGCGAGCCTTGGCGTTGGGGCGGACGTTAAAGCCGATGATCGGCGCGCCGCTGGCGCTGGCCAGCGTCACATCGCTCTCGGTAATCGCGCCGACGCCGGAGTGGAGGACGCGGACCTTGATCTCGTCGGTCGACAGGCGGTTGAGCGCATGCACAATCGCTTCGACCGAGCCTTGCACGTCGGCCTTGACGACCAACGGGAGCTCCTTGGTGGTCGAGGCGTGCGACGCGAACATATTCTCGAGGGTCATC
>JAXDPR010000165.1:0-5276 GCA_034668265.1 Sphingomonadales bacterium | reverse complement strand
TTCTACGCGCTCTACAAGGTGCTGCTGGTCAGCGTCGAAATGCGCCACCAGCCGTTTGTCCTGTGGATCAAGGACCTGTCGGCGCCCGATCCGCTGACCCCGGTCAACCTTTTCGGGCTGCTGCAATTCACGCCGCCATCCTATCTCGCAATCGGCATTCTGCCGATCCTGGTCGGCGCGACCCAGTGGCTGTCGATGAAGCTCAATCCCCAACCAATGGACCCGGCGCAGGCACAGATCTTCGCGATCATGCCCTGGTTCCTGGTGTTCATAATGGCGCCGTTCGCGGCCGGCCTGCAGCTCTACTGGATGACCAACAACATCCTCACGATCGCGCAGCAATGGCACCTTTACCGCAAATTCGGGCTGCACCTGTCGGACACGCACCCGGTCCACACATGAGCGAGGAGGCAAATAAGGAACTGGCCGAGCGGGCGCGCAAGCTGTTCGCCGGGCCCGTCGCGTTCCTGAAGTCCGCGCCGAGCCTGCAGTTCCTGCCCGATCCCGAAGCTCCGGAGATCGCGTTCGCCGGCCGCTCGAACGTCGGCAAGAGCTCGCTGTTGAATGCGCTCACCAACCGGAACGGGCTGGCGCGAACCTCGAACACGCCCGGCCGGACTCAGGAACTGAACTTCTTCGAGGTCGGCGAGCCGCTCCAGCTGCGGCTGGTCGACATGCCCGGCTACGGTTTCGCCGAAGCGCCCAAGGACATGGTCAAGCGCTGGCACCACCTGATGAACGATTATTTGCGCGGCCGTTCGGTGCTGAAGCGAGCCTTGGTGCTGATCGACTCGCGCCACGGCCTCAAGGACGTCGACCGCGAGATGATGCGCATGCTCGACGACGCGGCCGTCAGCTATCACATCGTCCTCACCAAAGGAGACAAGGTGAAGCCGGCGGCGATCGGCGCGTTGTACGAGGCGACGATGGTGGAGGCGGCCAGGCACCCCGCCGCGCACCCGGCCATCTTCACGACCTCGAGTGAAACCGGTAGCGGGATCGCCGAACTCCGGACCGCGATCCTCGAAGCGGCCATTCTCTAGGAGAGCGCCTTGTTCAAGCTGATCATCGGCAACCGCGCTTACTCGAGCTGGTCGTTCCGCGGCTGGCTGGCGTGCAAGCAGTCGGGCGAGGAGTTTGAGGAGCTGGTCGTGCCGATGTTCGACGCCGACTGGGAGCAGCGCCGCGAGGGCGACGAGTTCGCGCCGTCGCTGGGCAAGGTGCCGATCCTGTGGGACGGCGAGATCGTCGTCTGGGACAGCCTGGCGATCATCGAGTTCCTCGCCGACCGCTACGGAAGCGCACTTTACTGGCCGGAGGACGAGGCGGCGCGCGCCGTCGCACGGTCGATGTCGGCCGAGATGCACTCGGGCTTCGCCAACTTGCGCCGCGAGCTGCCGATGAACGTTCGCAAGAGCTTCCCGCCGAAGGAGCTGAGCGACGATGTCCGGAGCGAAGTCGACCGTGTGCTGCAATTGTGGGCGCAAGCGCGCGCGCGCTTCGGCGGGACCGGCGACTTCCTGTTCGGCGACTGGTGCGCGGCGGACATGATGTATGCGCCGGTGGTTACCCGGTTCATCACCTACGGAGTCGCAGTGCCGAACTTCGCCGGAGTCTACATGAAGCATGTCCTGTCCCATCCGCACGTCGCCGAATGGATCGACAAAGCGCAGGACGAACCCTGGGTGATCGAACAGTGGGAGGTTGGTAAGGCAGCCTAGGCCGGGCGCTTCGTGTCCGGATAGGGCGTGCCGTCCTTGTGGACGTACTCCCCGGCGGTGTTCCACATCATGTCGATGTCGGAATAGCCGCCGCCTGAATCCGTCCCGCCGCTCATGCAGACGAACGCGCAGTCGGCATCGCTTTCGTTGATGAGGAGATGGCCATTGGTGCCGCCCTTCGGCCACGCGGCGCAATCGCCGGGGCGAAGGATGGTTCGGCCGTCGTCCTCGACAAGCACCGCTTCGCCTTCGAGCATGACGAGGAACTCATCCTCGCCGTCGTGCCAGTGGCGCTGCGACGACCAGGCGCCGGGCTTCAGGACGACATGGCTGACACCGAATTCGGTGAGCCCGGCGGCCTGGGCGAGCCGGCGGTACCAGCGGCCCGCGACTTGCTGATTGAACGGCGGCGGGTAGCCGGTGCGGTTTGATTGCTCGATCGCCTCGAGGTCGACCTTGGGCATCTCGGGTCCCTTTGCTAGGTGGCAAGGATGTCGATCGATCCCATCGCTTTCGCCAGGCAGTTAATCAACTGCCCCAGCGTCACGCCCGCGCGGGGCGAAGTGTTCGACGTCCTCGAGAGTGCCCTCGTTCCGCTCGGCTTTACCGTGCATCGCTGGGTGTTGGGCGAGCCGCCCGACGGCCCGACCGAGAATATGGTCGCGATCCGGGGCGAAGGCGGCCCGCATTTCGGCTTCGCGGGGCATCTCGACGTCGTTCCTGCCGGGGAAGGATGGGCGGGCGATCCGTTCGCGGCGGAGATCGTCGACGGCCTGTTGGTCGGGCGCGGCGCCAACGACATGAAAAGCGCGATCGCGGCCTACGTCGCGGCCATTTCCCGGATCGAGGATGGTGCCGGCACCCTCTCGCTGCTGATCACCGGCGACGAGGAAGGCTATGCGGCCTGGGGAACGCCGCGGATCATCGACTGGCTGAACGAGCGCCACATCCGCCCCGACATGATCCTGATCGGCGAGCCGACCTCGGTCGACCGGCTTGGCGACACCGTGAAGATCGGGCGGCGCGGCTCGGTCAACATGTGGATCGAGGTGCCGGGCGTGCAGGGTCATGTCGCCTACCCTCACCGAACGACGAACCCGATCCCGCCGCTGGCACGCGTGATCGCCGCCCTCGACGCGCTTCACCTCGACGATGGGACCGAGCAGTTTCCGCCGTCGAACCTGGAATTCACGGCGGTTTCGACGCCGACCAGCGCAAGCAACGTCATCCCGGGAAGCGCGACGGCGCAGCTCAACATCCGCTTCAACAACCTCCAGCGCGGGGCGGACCTGGTGAAGCTGGTCGAGGAGATCGCCGAGCGCGAGGCGCCGGGCTCGAAAGTAACTGCGCGCATCTCCGGCGAAGCGTTCCTGACGCCCCCGGGGAGGCTGTTCGACGTGGTCGTCGACGCGATCGAGGAAGAGACCGGCAAGAAGCCCGGGCTGTCGACCAGCGGCGGGACGTCGGACGGCCGCTTCCTGATCCAGCTTTGCCCGGTGGTGGATTTTGGGCTGCCCAACGCGACCATGCACAAGGTCGGCGAATGCGCTGCGGTCGAGGACATTCGCGCGCTGTCACGCATCTATGAACGGATTGTGCTGAAGGTAGTCGGGCCGCGCGGCTAAGAAGTGCTCAGGCGACCGATTTGACGTCCGCGCCGCGGCCCTTGCTGGTCCAGGCGAGGAATTCCTCCTCCATCATCGGCGGTGCGAAAACGTAGCCCTGAACGGTGTCGCAGCCCATGGCGCGGAGCATGTCGGCCTGGGCGACAGTCTCCACCGCCTCGGCGACGATCTCGCACTCGACGCCTTTGATGAGATGGATCACGGCCTGGACGATAATCCTCGCTTTGTCGTTGATCTCAATGTCGGCAATCAACGACGGGTCGAGCTTGACCCGGTCGAGCGGCATGGCGCGGAGCCGCGCGAGGTTGGAATAACCGGTGCCGAAATCGTCGATCGTGATTCGTGAGCCGTCGTTGCGCAGTGCGGCGATTTCCTCAAGCACCGAGGTGCTGACTTCCATCGCCGCGCTCTCGGTGAACTCCAGTTCGATCAACGACAGCGGTACGTCGGCATCGGTGAATGCCTGCCGCAGCTTGACGAAGAAGTCGGGCCGATCGACCTGCCGAGGGCTGATGTTGAAGCCGAGGCGCCCGTCAAAGCCCTCGCGACGCCACTGCGACAGGGTCGAAGCGACCTCGCCGATGACCCAATCGCCGATGTCGGCAATAAGACCGGTTCGCTCGGCGACCGGGATAAAGCTGCCGGGAAGACGAAGCCCGTCGCGCGGATGGTTCCAGCGCAGCAGCGCCTCGGCGCCGGCGATCTCGCCGGTCACCAGGCTCATCTGCGGCTGGAAGGCCAGCACGAACTCGTCGCGCAGAACCGATTCGGACAGCGCTTTCTCGGTCTCAACCTTCTGCTGGTGCTCGGCGGCGAGATCGCTGTCGAACAGGCAATATTGGCCCCCGCCGCTCTCTTTGGCGCGGTACATGGCGATATCGGCAGCACGCATCAGCGCCTCGATGCTGGCGCCGTGCTCGGGGCAGATGGCGATGCCGTTGGAGACGCCGATGTCGACGCTGTGCGAGCACAGCTCGAACGGCTCCGAGATCGCCAGCACGATGCGCCGAGCGACCCGCTCGAGCTCGGCAACCGACTCGATCTCGGGGAAGAAGATCGTGAACTCGTCGCCGGCGAGGCGGGCGAGCAGCGGACGAGTCCGGGCGCTTCCGGTGAATTCGGCGTTGACGACCACCCGCAGCCGGTTGGCGACCATGATCAGCAGCTGATCGCCGCGGGCATGGCCGAGGCTGTCGTTGACGAGCTTGAAGCGGTCGAGGTCGACGAACAGCATCGCTGAACGTTCGCCTTCAAACACCTCGCTCATCAGCTTGTCGGCCTCCGAGCGGAAGTGAAGCCGGTTCGGGAGCGAAGTGACCGGGTCGTACATGCCGAGCGCATGGGCATTTTCGATGGAAGCGCGGACCTCGGCGAACAGGCTGTCGACCGCCGCTGCGACCTTGGGCATCACCCGCTGGACAGCGGCGGGCGCCGGCGACACGAGGTCGCCATCCTCGACCGCGAGCAACCGCTCGCTGAGTGCGGAAAGAGCGCGGGCGTTCTCGCTGTTGGGCCGCTCGGCGGCGATGTAGCTGACCAGCAGGCAGAAGGCCCCGGCAATGAGCGCCGCGAGCATCTTCTGGTCGAACTCGGTGAGGAAGAGCAGCGCGCCCAGCGAAAAGAGGAAAGACGCGGTTCCTGCGCCACACGACAGAACCGCGTTGCTGATTTTCTGGGCCGTGCCTGCGGTCATCGTGCCTGGTGCGCCTCGCGGGGGGCGGGATTCCCCCGCCTTTCTGCCCGCGTTAATGAATCGAGGTTAAGAAACCGTCATCGGCGCGGCGGTTAGCGTTTTAATATGATGTAGAGGCTGCCGCCGCCTCCGTGGCGGCGATGGGCGCCGCGCACTGCGGCGATCGATCGGGAGTGCCGGGAAGCCGCAAGCCAGTCGTGAACCGCCGCGCGGATCTTCCCGCGCTGGACCGGCGGC
>JAXDPR010000164.1:0-10398 GCA_034668265.1 Sphingomonadales bacterium | reverse complement strand
TGAGAGTGCCGGTCAGCAAATCCTGAGCGAAAGCGCGCAGCGTCCGATGAACATGGGCGTGCTGCCCGCAGGCATAACAATAGCTTCCCACCAAGGCGGTGCCGCAATTGAGGCAATTCTTCTCATGCGTGTGGCCCGGCGCCGTCCCTTCACCCGCCCGCGGCTCCACCGCTCGACCGAGCAGGCCCCCGGTGACCGCATCCGCGACTGCTTCAAACTCGCCCATCCGCTACCCCCGCGTGGATATTATGCGAGCTTGAACCAGCATGCTAGCGCAAGGCCATGGCGCGCATCGGGCTCCTTGGCGGCTCCTTCAACCCCGCCCACGCCGGGCATCGGCGCATCAGCCTCGATGCAATGGCAGCGCTTGGTTTGGACGAGGTGTGGTGGCTGGTCTCTCCCGGCAATCCGTTGAAGGAAGGCGCGAAGGACATGGCGCCGTTCGAGGCCCGCCTCGCCGCTGCGGCAGCGATGGCCAAGCGCTCTCGTATCCGGGTCAGCGACTTCGAACAGCGGGCAGGCACACGTTTCACGATCGACACAGTTCAGCTGCTGAAGCGGCGCTACCCGACCCATCGCTTCATTTGGTTGCTTGGAAGCGACACTCTGCCAAATTTTCACTTATGGCGTGGTTGGAGGGACTTAGCTCGCGAAGTGCCGATTGCGGTGATTCGCCGGCCCGGTTATGATTCCACTGCCCACGCGGCTCGCGCGATGGGTTGGTTGCGGAGGTTCGTCCATCCTTCCGGCCAGGCAAAGCAGTGGACGGAATGGAGTGCACCGGCGATCATTTTTCTTCGCCTGCCGCCCGATCCGACCTCCGCAACCGCCATTCGCGTGCAAGACCCCTATTGGCATCGCCGAACGAAAGCGCGACTTGCGCGTTCGCATCGTTTCGGCCTGCCAAGGTTCGCCAGGAGACCCCTTGACCGAACAGCCCGTTGAAGCCGCCGGCGCCGCCGCCCGTGCCCCCATCGACGTCGACGATCTTCACAAGCTCGTTCTTCAGTCGCTCGACGACGACCAGGCGCAGGAGGTCGTCTCGATCCCGCTCGCCGGCAAATCGAACATCGCCGACCATATGGTGATCGCTTCCGGACGCTCGACCCGGCAGGTTGCCTCGATGGCCGTTAAGCTTGCCGACAAGATCAAGGCGCGATTTAATCGAAACGTTCGCATCGAAGGGCTCCCGGCCGGCGACTGGGTGCTGATCGACGCCGACGACGTAATCGTTCACATCTTTCGTCCCGAAGTGAGAAATTTTTACAATTTGGAACGAATGTGGGCGTTTGGTGATGATTCAGGCGTGAGCGCGGCTGCGCGCGGGTGAGGGCAATGCGGATCGGTGCACTCTTTTTGCCGCTGTTGGCGTTGGTCGCGCAGCCCGCGGCCGCGGCCTCGTCGCCAAACCTCCTGAGCCTCGAGCAGCAATTGAACTCGATGGTTGCCGGCAAGTCGGCCGACGTCGGGATTGCCGCGCTCGATCTCAATTCGGGCGAGACGGTCAGCGTCAAGGGCAACACCCCGTTCCCGATGGCGAGCACGGTCAAGGTCGCCGTTGCCGCGCTCTATCTGGCGCAGGTCGACAATGGACGGCGTTCGCTCGACGACGTGATCGACGGCCAATCCGCCCGCAGCCTGATGAAGCGGATGCTCGTGCATAGCGACAACCGGGCCACCGACATCCTGCTCGCCGACCTTGGCGGTCCGCGCGCTGTCCACGACTGGCTGCGGGACAACGGAGTCACCGGCCTCAGCGTCGACCGCAATATCTCCGACCTCCTCCGCAGCAGGCGCGACCTGTGGGACCGCCGGGATTCCAGCACACCGGTGGCGATGGTCGACCTGCTGAAGCGCCTCTACAAGGCGGAACTGATCAAGCCCGAGAGCCGCAACTTCCTCCTCGACCTGATGGCGCAGTGCCAAACCGGCAGGAACCGGATGAAGGCGCTGTTGCCTTCGGGCACGCCGGTCGAGCACAAGACCGGCACGCTCGACGGCCTTGCCGACGACGTCGGGTTCATCACGATGCCCGACGGGCACCGCGTCGCGGTCGCGATCTTCACCCGCGGCGGCAGCGATCGTCCGCGGACAATCGCGGAGACGGCGCGCGTGATCTACGACGGCTTCAGGGCGATCTTCACCTGGCCCTTCGGCGCGCCCTCACTTCAGAAATAAGTGCTGCTTCACATCGTCGCCCGGGGAAAGATCGGCCGCTCACCGGAGGCTGAGCTGGTCGACCGCTACCTGAAGCGCATCCCATGGCCGACACGGCTGACCGAGCTACCGGAGCGCGGCGGAAAGCTGCCCGACCCGCCGACAAACAGCGTCCGCGTCGTCCTCGATGAGCGCGGGCAGGCGCTGCCATCGACCGAGTTGGCGAAGAGGCTGGAAGCCTGGCGCGATGGTGGAAAGCGTGAGGTGCGCTTCCTGATCGGCGCGGCGGACGGTCATGATGACGAAGAGCGCCGCGCCGCCGACCTGCTGCTGTCCTTCGGGCCGGCGACCTGGCCGCATTTGCTGGTCCGGGCGATGCTCGCCGAGCAATTGTTCCGAGCGACCTCGATCCTTGCCAAGCACCCCTATCACCGCGAAGGATAAAGCGATGCGCCGCCTCGCCCTCGCGCTCCTGCTTTGCCCGTTGCTGACCGCCAGCGCGATCGCGCAGGAGGGCGGTGAGCGGCTGGGTGCGGCGCTTAAGGCGGCGCTTGCCGAGCAGGCCAATGCCGATGCGGAAACCGCGCGGCTCCAGCAAGCGGCGGCCAAGGCCCAGACCGAGGCCGGACGGCTTCATGCCGAACAGGCCGCCGCCGTACAGGCGATCGAGGCCGCAGAAGCCCGGATCGGTGCCGCCAACGCGAGGCTGCAACTGGCGTCGGCCTATGTCGGCGCTCACCGGCAGCAGCTTGCGGTCGAGCAGCAGCCGATTTCCTCGCTGCTTGCCGGCCTCGCGACCATGGCCCGCCGGCCGCCTTTGCTGGTGCTCGCCGACCGCGGCGGCACCGACGACCTGGTCAAGGTCCGGCTGCTGCTCGATGCCACCCTGCCGGTGATCCGCAACCGCACCAGCCGATTGTCGGCCGAGCTTCGACAGGGGCAAAGACTACAGAATGCGGCGCTGGCGGCGCGCGCCGAGCTCGCCCGAAGCCGCGACATCCTTGCGTCGCGGCACCGCACCTATGCGGCGCTCGAGCAAAAGGCCGTCCAACAGGCGCTTGCCTCGCAGGGGCAGGCGCTCGGCACGGGCGATGTCGCGCTCGCCGCCGGGGAGGACGTCGAGCGGCTGCGCGGCGAGCAGGCCAACAGCCAGTCGATCCGCACTGTCGCGGGTAGGCTCGCCGGCGAGGAAGCGGCGCCGACCAGCCCCTTTCCGCCGGAAGGCCCGAGCCCGAGCCCGGCCTTCGCCTATCAGCTTCCCGCAGCGCCGGTCACCGACGGCCTCGGCTCGGTCAACACGAGCGGCGTTCGCTCGCGCGGGCTGACGCTTGCCACATACCGGGGGATGGCCGTGGTCGCTCCGGCCGATGGCGTGGTGCGTTTCGCGGGCCCGTTTCGCGACTATGACGGGGTTCTCATCATCGATCATGGCGGCGGATGGCTCAGCCTGGTCATCAATGTCGCGGGCGAGCTTCGCGCCGGGGACCGTGTACAACTTGGCGATGCCGTCGGGCGGGCGCTGGGGCCGCTGCAGGTCGAATTGTCCCACAATGGGCGTCAAATCTCGGCTGCTCTCATCGCAGGTTCATCTCAATCCCTGTCAAAGGGCCCCAAAGGCGGCTAAACCGCCTGGGATGTGATCCAGCCCGAATGACCGACCAGGATTCGACCATGAAACCCAACATGAAGCTGCTTCCTCCGCTCGCGCTCGTCGGCGCGCTCGCATTGGTCCCGGTGACCGCGAGCTCCTTCGCCGCTGCGGACACGACCAATTATCAAGAGCTCGAGAAGTTTATGAGCGTCTACGAGCGCGTAAAGGCCAATTACGTCGACCCCGTCGACGACCACACGTTGATCAAGGGCGCGATCGACGGAATGCTGGCCGCGCTCGACCCGCACAGCTCTTACGCCGAAGCGAGCGACTTCAATCAGCTCAAGGCGACCACCGACGGCAATTATGGCGGCCTGGGCCTCAGCGTCTCGATCGAGGACGGCGCGGTCAAGGTCATCGCCCCGACCGAGGACACGCCTGCGTGGAAAGCGGGCATCAAGGCCGGCGACTATATCACCCACATCAACGGCGAGCTGGTCTACGGCCTCAACCTCGACGAAGCCGTCACCAAGATGCGCGGCGAACCGGGAACGCCGATCAAGCTGACTATCGTCCGCCCGGGACGCGACAAGCCGTTCGACGTCGCCATGAACCGCGAGCGGATCCAGCTTCGCCCGGTAAAGTGGGAGATCAAGGACGGCATCGGCTACCTCAACATCAACACCTTCACCGGCAATGTCGCCGAGCAGACCAAGGCGGCACTGATCGGGATCGACAAGGCGACCGGCGGGCAACCGCTCGGCTATGTCGTCGACTTGCGCTCCAACCCGGGCGGCCTTCTCGACCAGGCGGTCGACGTCGCCGACGACTTCCTCGACAGCGGCGAGATCGTCTCGCAGCGCGGCCGCACCAAGGACGATATCGAGCGTTATTATGCCCGCCCCGGCGACATGGCGCACGGCCTTCCGGTCATCGTGCTGACCGATGCCGGTACCGCCTCCGCTTCCGAAATCGTCGCCGGCGCGCTGCAGGATCACCGCCGGGCGCTGATCATGGGCGAAACCAGCTTCGGCAAGGGTTCGGTACAGACGGTCGTCCAGACCGGCCCCGAGTCCGCGCTGCGGCTGACGACCGCGCGTTATTACACGCCTTCGGGCCGCTCGGTTCAGGCCGGCGGCATCGACCCCGATGTGGTGGTGCCGCAGCTCAGCGACCCCGATTACAAGGATCGCAAGCTCGTCCGTGAGGTCGACCTCCGCCGCCACCTGCTCGCCCAAGCCAAGGTCGAGGACAAATTGCTGGAGGCGGACGACGCCCCCGACCCGCGCTTCACCGCCAAGTCCGAGGACCTCGAGAAGAAGGGCATCAAGGACTTCCAGCTCTATTACGCGCTGAACACGATCAAGCGGCTGTCGGCGCCGGTGAACATCGCCTCGGCCGCACCGGCCAAGAAGGCGCGCTAAGGGCCGCATGAGCGAAGCGGCAGTCGTTGGCGCTCGTCGGTCGGGCGGGATCGAGGCCGCCGCCGCGGCACGGTTCATTGCCTTGGCCCTGCCTCTGGCGCTGCTGGCCGGGGCGTTCGGCTCGCAATATTTCGGTGGGCTCTATCCCTGCGAGATGTGCTGGTGGCAACGCTACGCCCATTTCGCGGCGCTCATCTTCGCAGTGCCGGCCTTCTTTTTCCCGGCTCGAGCAGGCGCGTCGCGAACCCTCGTCCTCCTGGCCGCCCTGGCGATCGCGGTGTCCGGAGCGATCGGCGTCTATCACGCGGGGGTCGAAGCCCAGATCTTCGAAGGCTTCACCCAGTGCACCGCGCTGTCAACGAGCAGCAATACGGCCGACCTCCTGAGGCAGATCACCCATGCGCCGCTGGTCCGCTGCGACGAAGTGCAGTTCCGCTTCCTTGGCATCACGCTCGCGGGCTGGAACGCGATCCTTTCCCTGGGCGGCGCTTCGCTCATCCTGCTGCTGGCTCTCCGAGGCCGGCGCGCATGAGCGGCTGGCGCCCCGGTGATCCGCGCCCCGACCGGGAGTCGATGCTGCGCGTCGACCAGGCCGGCGAATATGGCGCCACCCGGATTTACGCGGGCCAGCTCGCGGTGCTTCGCCGCAACTGCCCCGAAGCCAAGCTGATCGCGCGCATGGCCGCTCAGGAGGAGCGGCACTTGAAGCGCTTCAACGCGCTGATGGCCGAGCGGCGGGTGCGCCCTACCGCGCTCCAGCCCTTGTGGAATATCGCCGGCTTCGCGCTCGGCGCGGCGACGGCGCTGATGTCGGAGAAGGCCGCGCTCGCCTGCACCGATGCGGTCGAGACCGAAATCGATCGCCATTATGCGAGCCAGCTGGAGGCGCTCGGTGCGGACGATCCGGACCTTTCCGCCGATATTGCCGAATTCCAGGCCGAGGAACTCGAGCATCGCGACACCGCGCGCGAGGCCGGCGCGGCGCAGGCCTTGGGCTATCCGCTATTGACGGCGGCGATCCGTGCCGGTTGCAGGGTGGCGATCACATTGTCGAAACGCATTTGAGGAACTTCTCGGCGGCCCCGGCCGCTGATACTCGCGAAAGGACGCACGATGACTAGGCTGATGATCACCCTGGCCGCAGGAGCCGCGATTGCCGCGGGAGTGGCGGCCATTCCCGCTCCGGCAATTGCCCAGTCGGGCAACGGCCAGATCGAGGTTGCCGTCTTCGGCACCGATCCTTGTCCCCGGTCGACCGAAAGCCAGATCGTGGTCTGCAAGCATTATCCTGAAAACCAGCGCTACCGGCTTGCGCCGTCCCAGAATCCACAGGGTACTCGCCAGCAGCGGCAATCCTGGGTGCGCCAATCGCAGGCCCTGAAGACGGTCGGCGCGACCGGAACGGGAAGTTGCTCGGCGGTTGGCCCCGGCGGCTTCACCGGCTGCCTTACGCAGGAAATCCAGCAGGCGCGGCGCGAAACCCGCGAGCAGCAGCAGCAGGACCAGCCACCCGAACAATGATGCAAGCCGGGCTCGCCTGATGACTGACGCTGCGATGGGGAGAGTCCAGCGATGACGATAGCCGACGCAACCCCCGATCTCGAGCAGGGCGACCGCCACGATCGCGCCTTCCTTGGCCACCCGAAGGGTCTCGGCTACCTCGGCTTCACCGAGGCGTGCGAGCGCTTCTCTTATTACTCCATGCAGACGCTGCTCACGCTCTACATGGTCAACTACCTGCTGCTGCCCGGGCATATTGGGAAGGTCACCGGCCTCGCCTGGCTGAGGGGCTGGCATTATCCCGGCCTCGAAGGGCAGCCGCTGTCGTCGGCGATTTTCGGCGATTACACCTCGCTCGTCTACCTGATGCCGATCCTCGGCGGCATCACTGCCGACAAGCTGACCGGCCGAAGAATCGCGCTAATAGCTGGTGCGCTGGTGATGGCACTCGGCCATTTCCTGATGGCTATCGAGAGCGCGTTCCTGTTCGCGCTGCTGGCGCTGATTGTCGGCGTCGGTCTGTTCAAGGGCAATATCGCGACGCAGGTCGGCGAGCTTTACACCGAGCGCGATCTGCGCCGGGCGATGGCGTTCCAGATCTTCTATATCTTCATCAACGTCAGCGTGATTGCCGCGCCGCTGATCTCGGGAACCCTCGGCCAGAAGGTCGGCTGGCACTACGGCTTCGGCTGCGCCGGCGTGGTGATGGTGCTCGGCCTTTTCATCTATTTGTCTGGGCGGAAGTGGCTGCCGGCGGACCTCGCGGTCGCTGACCGTAACCCCAACCAGCTTATTGGCCGGGTTGTCGCCGGAGCAATCGGCATCGCGGCGCTGGTCGTCGTCTGGCTGCTCGTCTCGGGGGTCTTGTTCTCGTCATGGTTCGTCGGAACGATATCGGCCCTGGTGATGGTTGGCGCGCTCTATTGGTTCCTGACGCGAAATCTCAATCGCGCGGACAGATTCTGCGTCCTCACTTTGTGCATCCTCATCCCCGTGATGGCGATTTCGCTGCTGACCAACCAGGAAATCTTCAACGCCTACCTCGTCTGGGGCGACCAGCAGTTCAACCTGACCTTCATGGGCACGACCCTGCCGTCGAGCTGGCTGATCACGCTGGACGCGATTTTGAGCTTTTCGATGCTCGTCGCGGTCGCGGGGTTCTGGAAATGGTGGAGCTTGAAGCGTCGTGAGCCCGACGAGATCAGCAAGATGATCATCGGCAGCCTGTTCACCATCGCCGGCGGCGCCTGCCTGTTCATGGCCGCGCTGACCCAGCCCGAGGGGGGGAAGATCGGCCTCTTCTGGCCGTTCATGTTCCACCTGCTGAACAGCATCGGCTTCGCGCACATCCTGCCGGTCAGCCTGGCTCTGTTCACCAAGATTGCGCCCAAGCAGATCACCGCGACGGTGATCGGGCTTTATTATCTGGCGTTCTTCGCCGCGAACAAAATGGTCGGTTATGTCGGCGGCCTCTACTCGAGCCTGCCGACCACGACCTTCTGGCTACTGCACATTGCCAGCGCCGCGGTCGGCCTGGTCGCTTTCGCAATCTTCAAGGCGGTGATCGGCAAAAGGATGATGGGCAGCCCGCAGGAACAGGCCGCCGCGCTTAGTTAGGCACGACCGGCAGCAACACCGCGCTCGCCGTCGACCCGCCGCGGTACACGCTCTGCGTCGCCTTCAAATAATCTCCCGCCTTCGCATTGAAGATGTTGGGGACGAAGCTCTGCGGGTTGCGGTCGTAGAGCGGAAACAGGCTCGACTGGATCTGCACCATGATCCGGTGGCCGGGCAGGAAGACGTGGTCGACGTTGGGCAGGGCGAACTTATATTCCTCGGCCTTGCCCGCCTGCAGCGCGGCGGGGCGGGCGAGATCGTGGACGTAGCGGCCGCGGAAGATGTCGGCGCCGATGGGCAGTTCATAACCCGCCATGCTCGGCTTGGCGCCTTGCGAGCGTTCCTCGGGAATGTCGTTCGGATAAACGTCGATCAGCTTCACCACCCAGTCGCTGTCGGTGCCGCTGGTCGCGGCGAACAGGTCGACCTGCGGCGCCCCCATGATGTGCACTGGCGCGGTGAGCGGCGCGGTCGTGTAGCTGATGACGTCCGGGCGGCCGTCGACGAAGCGCTGGTCGCGCACCAGCCAGCTGTGCCACTGCTCGCTGTCGGCCATGTTGATCGGGCGGGGCAGGAACGGCACCGGGTTGGCGGGGTCGGAGAGATAATCGTCATGGCCTGATGCAGCCGGCCGCTCGAATGCCGCACTGTTGCCGGCGCCGAGGTAAAGCGGCGTCGGCGTGCCCATCGGCCAGCGCGGGCTTTGCTCCCAGCGATCGATGCCGGTCGCATACGTCAGCGCGGCCGGAATGCGCGGGTCTGGCACGCCTTTGAGATGATGGTCGAGCCACGGCTTCATATATTTCGTGCGCCACTCGCGCGCGGTGTCGCCGGCGAAGGTCACGTCGCCAAGCTCATAGCCGTAGTGGTTGGCGCCGGAATGCCGCCACGGGCCGATGACCAGGTGGAGCATGTCGGTGCCTTCGTAGCGGCCCTTGAGCGCGCGGTAGACCGCCGGGGCGCCATAGCTGTCTTCCTGGTCCCACTGGCCGACTTCCAGCATCGTCGGAACCGTCAGCGGACGAGCCGCGAACCATTTGTCGACCGCCTGCAGCTGCCAGAAATCGGTGTAGGCCGGATTGTCCATGACCTTGCGCACGAACGGCACCTGGTCGACGCCCCACTTCCGCGCGAAATCGCCGGCCGAGCCTGCTTCCAGATAGGCGGTGTAATCATCGCCCTGGCCGCGAGCGATCGCGGCGCCGGCATCGCCCTTGCCTGTGCTCATCCCAAGGAAATAGTCGAACGACGGCACCCGGAATGCGCCGTTGTGGAAGTCGTCGTCGCCGATCCAGGTGTCGACCATCGGGCTTTCGGGCACAGCGGCCTTGAGCGCCGGGTGCGGATTGATCTCGCTCATCAGCGTGGTGAAGCCGAGGTATGACGATCCGATCGTGCCGACCCGGCCATTCGCTTCCGGCACATGCTTCACCAGCCAGTCGATCGTGTCGTAGGCGTCGGTGCTTTCGTCGATCCCGGTCTTGTTGAGCGGTCCCGCGATCGGCCGGGTCAGCACCCAGGTCCCCTGCGACCGGTGCATGCCGCGGATGTCCTGGATGGCGATGATGTAATTGTCTTGGGCGAACTCCTTGTACATCGCCGGCAAGATGTCCTCGATCCGCTGGCTCGCTTTGCGAAAAGCGTCGCCGTGCGCATCGTACGGGGAGCGTGTCAGGAGCATCGGGGCGTTCGCCGCGCCCTTCTTGAAGACGATCACCGTATAGAGCTTGGTCCCGTCGCGCATCGGGATCATGACCTCGCGCCGAACGAAGTCGGCCCAGGGCATGACCTGCTCGTACTTGGCGACGACATCGGGCGTCATCGCCGTCACCGGCGCGGACGCCGGCGGAGCGGCGGCAAGGGCGAGGAGCGGGAGGAGCGAAGCGGTAATCTTAAAAGCGAGCCTAGTCATGGCGCCGTGACTAGGGCGGGTCGCCCATTGCGGCAACATCAACTCGTATCGCTCGTTTCAACGCCTGCATGGCCGACATCGCGACCGAAGGGCTGAGCCACGCGCTCGAAGCGGACCGCCGGATCGAACCTGGTGGTAACCTGCGCTCATCGTGGGAGGCACTGCTCGCGGATGCGCGGCAATGCACCCGGTGCGAC
>JAXDPR010000163.1:0-6794 GCA_034668265.1 Sphingomonadales bacterium | reverse complement strand
TCGCGCAGTCGCTCGTCCCAGTGGGTGAAATAGCCAAGGCCGGTGCCGTCCTCGGAGCTTCGATGGTGCTCGAGGCCCTCGCCGCCGAGATAATCCGAGACGGTCAGCAGGAAGTCGTAGTGGTCGTAGTGCCGCGCGCCGAAATTCTTCACCGCCTGCTCGACGAGCCGCTTGTGCGCTGCGATCTGCTCGGGCGTTGCGGCAAGCTCGGCGTCGGTGTCCGCGATCACGTCGAGCGCAACATCGGGCGACAGCTCGATCCGGCGATAGTGGGGCCCGGCAATCAGCGGCGAATCGACCAGGATCTCGTAACTCGCGACGGGATAGTCGAACCGGCCGCCTGCCTGGTTGTTTGGGCGCAGCGCCGTGGCGACCTTCCAGCCCGTGGGGACCATGACCGAGGCCTGCACCGGGATCTGCCGCACGTAATAACCGGCCGGGTACATCGACAGCGACAGCCACTGGATGCTCGACATTTCCGGAGTCATTACGGTCCGGCCCTGGTTCTCCGCAGTCGCGGAGACGTACTGGAATTCAACGTCGACCGCCGAGACGCCCTGGGGCACGCTGACGTGGAAGGCGAAAACGTCGATCGGGTCGCGCATCCACTTGAGCGGCTGGCCATTGGCGCTGAACCGGATACCGGTGACATTCTTGATGTCGCCGCGCGGGCTGTGACCGCCGGGCACCCACTTCGGGTAAAGCAGCACCAGGTCTCCGGCTGCGGCGACGGGAACGCGTTCGCGGATCGTGAAGATGCCGCGCGTGACGTCGGTCGCATCGACGGTCAGCTGCATCGTTCCCGGAAAGGGCACGTCGCGCGCTTCCGGAATGCGTATCGGCTTGGCGTAAGCCTCCGGCTTGCTGTTGAGCGGCGGCACGACCTGCGCGTAGGCGGTGCCGGCAACCGACGTGGACAGGATCAAAGCAAGCGCGACCTTGCGCATCGATCAAAACTCCCGAAATTCAGGGTGAGCCCGTAGCAATACCGCGAAAATGCGCCATTGGGAGTGCCTTTCGTCGGCTCCAGTCGGCACTTTGTCGAAGGTAAGGGCGTTGTCAGACTTCGTTCACTTGGCGCGGCTAGCGGGGAGTTCATGACCTATCGTTCGATAATGCTCAGCAGCGCGGCGCTGCTGAGCCTCCCTTCCCCCGCCTTCGCCCAATCCGCCACCCAGCCGGCGGCAGCCCCAGGCTCCGCCCCCGCCGCCCAGCCGGCGGCGACGCCAAGCTCGGCCGCCACCTCTCAGCCGTCGGCGTCGCCAAGCTCGGCCGCCGCCGCGCAGCCCGTCGACGACACCGGCGACGAGGAGGAGATCGTCGTCACCGGGGCCCGCGCCCGCGGTTCGGTAACCGGCGACATTCCCCCTGAGAATACACTCGATGCACGTGACGTCCGGGCTACCGGCGCGACTAGCATTAGCGAGCTCCTCGATGCGCTCGCGCCCCAGATCGGCAGCTCGCGCGGTCGCGGCGGTGAAGCCCCGGTGCTGCTTCTCGACGGCCTCAGGATTTCCGGTTTCCGCGAGCTTCGCGACATTCCGACAGAAGCCATCCAGCGGGTCGAAATCCTGCCCGAGGAGGTCGCGCTTAAATATGGCTATCGCGCCGACCAGAAGGTGGTGAACATCGTCCTTCGTCAGCGCTTCCGCTCGACAACCGCGCAGGTCGCCGGGGGCGTCGCGACCGATGGAGGTTACGCCACCGGCAACGCGGACGTGACGCGTTTCCTCGTCCAGAAGGCCGGCCGAACCACGCTCAACCTCCACGCTTCGCACAACAACATGCTGACCGAGGCCGAGCGAATCGATCAGCTGACCCAGTCGCCGCCCCCCGGTGCGCTCGTCGAGCCGGCACCCGGAGCGCGCTCGCTGGTCGGGCGCAACACCGACGTTCGCGGTTCGGCGACGTTCAACCGGACCGTCTTCGGCAACGTGTCGGGAACGCTCAACACCGAGCTCGAACATAGCGAGGGGCGCTCGCTGATCGGGCTCAACCCGAGCCTGCTTGAGCCTCTTGCGCGAACCACAGACGCCAACAGCGCGCATCTTGGAGGAGTGCTCAACGGCACCACCAAGTCGCAATGGCGCTGGACCGTGACCAGCAACGCCGACCTCGACGTCAACCGCACCCGAAGCGACCGCGACGATGCCAGCTTCCCGACCGACCGGTCGCGCTCGACGACCACGTCAGCCGACCTCAAGGGAACCGCCAACGGCAAGCTGTTCAAGCTTCCTGCAGGCGATGCGAGCACCACCCTGACAGTCGCAGGAAGCACCGTCCACTTGGACTCCAACCGATCGAGGCTCGGTGCCTCCTCGTCCAACTCCCTGTCGCGCACGGAGGGCGAAGCGGCGTTCAACCTCGACCTGCCCATCTCCCGCAAGAACCGCGACTTCAGCGCGCTTGGCAACCTGACGCTCAATGCCAATGCCGAGGTCGATCAGCTGTCGGACTTCGGAACGCTGACGACGATCGGCGCCGGCGCGAACTTCTCGCCGCTCAATCGCTTGAGCTTCATCGCCAGCTGGACTCGCGAGGAGGGTCCGCCGACCATCAACCAGCTCGGCGATCCGGTGCTCGACACCCCGGGCTCGCGCATTTTCGACTTCACCACGGGCCAGACCGTGCTCGTCGATGCGGTCACCGGCGGCAATCCGAACCTCAAGTCGGACCTTCGCCATGTGGTCAAGCTCGGCGCCAACTGGCAGCCGTTTGCCAAGACTGACCTTCGTTTGCGCGCGGACTTCGTCCATCAGACCATTGATCGGCCGATTTCCAACATCAGCGTCACCCAGGCGATCGAATCCGCTTTCCCTGACCGGTTCGTTCGCGACGCTACGGGGCAGCTGGTCCGGGTCGACCTGACGCCCGTCAACTTCGACAGCTCGCGCAGCGATGCGCTTCGCATCGGGTTCGATTTCTCCAAGCCGTTGAAGTCGAAGCGGCCGTCGCAGGCAGTGATCGACCAGCTCCGCGCGCAGTTCGGGTTTGGCGGGCGCGGGGCCCAGACAGGTGCGCAGCCCGGCACGCAGGGCGCCGCGCCTCCGCCCGCTCCTTCGCCGGAAGGCGGAGCTCGACCTGAAGGCGACCGCGGAGGCGGCGGCTTCGGTGGCGGCCGGGGCGGAGGTGGCGGCGGGTTCTTCGGCGGCGGCGGCGGCGGCGGCGGAGGCAGCCGCGGCCGGCTGCAATTCTCGCTGACCGACACCATCACCTTCGTCGACAAGGTCCGGATAACGCCCGGCGGGCCCGAGCTCGACTATCTTCACGGCGAGGCTGCCGGTTCTTCCGGCGGCACTCCCCGTCACAATGTCCAGGCGCAGGCCGGCTGGTCGAACAACGGCCTCGGCGCGCGCCTTGGCGCTAACTGGCGCAGCGGGACGACGGTCACGACGCTGACCGGCGTCGTCCTGCGTTTCTCGCCGGTCGGGACGTTCAACCTCAGGCTGTTCGCCAATCCCGGCGACATCCCCGCGGTCGCGGTCAAGCATCCTTGGCTGCGCGGAACGCAGTTCCGGATGGATGTAACCAATATCTTCAACAGCCGCCCGCAGGTCCACGACGCGGCGGGCAACGTCCCGCTGAATTACCAGCCCGGGCTGCTCGACCCGATCGGCCGGACGGTCATGGTCACCTTCAGGAAGCTGTTCCTGCCTTCGCCGGCGACGATCCGCCGCTTGTTCCAGCAGGACCGGCCGCAAGGAGCGCCGACGCGCTAGATTCCGCATTAGGGAGAAATGTGCTTTAGCGCGCGGCCATGACTCCGGTTCAGCCCGTTAGGGGCACGCAAAGCCTGTTGCACGAAGATGCCGACCGCCTCGCCGCGGTAGTCGCGGCGTTCGACAAGGTGCGCCGCCTTTATGGCTTTCGGCGCGTCGAGGTGCCGACCATCGAGCATACGGCGGTGTTCGCACGGACAATCGGTGAGACCACCGACGTCGTGTCGAAGGAAATGTATTCGTTCGAAGACCGCGGCGGGGAATCGATCACGCTTCGGCCCGAGTTCACCGCCGGCATCTGCCGCGCTTACTTGAGCGAAGGCTGGCAGCAATATGCGCCCTTGAAGCTCGCCACCTCGGGCTCGGCCTTCCGCTACGAGCGGCCCCAGAAGGGCCGTTTCCGCGAGTTCCACCAGCTCGACGCCGAGATCATCGGTGCCGGCGAACCGCAGGCCGATATCGAGCTGCTCGCCTTCGCCGACCAGCTCCTGAAAGAGCTCGGGATCACCGGCACGATCCTCAAGCTCAACACGCTCGGCGATCCCGAGACGCGGGGCGCCTGGCGCGACGCGCTGTATGAGCATTTCCGCGCCCATTCCGGAGCGCTTGGCGAGGACAGCCGGGCGCGCCTGGAGCGCAACCCGCTGCGCATCCTCGACAGCAAGGCGCACCAGGACTGGCCGGTGGTCGACAGTGCGCCGACGATCGATGAATTCCTGACCAGCGAGGCCGCCGATTTCTTCGGCAAGGTGACGGCAGGCCTGGATGCAGCGGGGATCGCTTGGGAGCGCGCGCCACGCCTGGTGCGCGGCCTCGACTATTACCGCCACACCGCCTTCGAGTTCATTACCGACCAGCTCGGCGCTCAGGGGACCGTCCTCGCGGGCGGACGCTACGACGGGCTGATCGAATCGATCGGCGGCCCGCACACACCGGCGGTCGGCTGGGCGGCGGGGATCGAGCGCCTGGCGATGATGATCGGCGCGCCCGCGCCCGAGAGACCGACCGCGGTGATCGTGCCGCTGGGCGAGCGCGCCGAAGCGGCCGGCCTGCGCCTCCTCGCCGATCTCCGCCGCGCCGGCATCCCCGCCGACATGGCCTATCGCGGCAACATGAAGAAGCGCTTGAGCCGCGCCAACGATGCCGGCGCCGGCTACGCCTTGATCATCGGCGACGTCGAGCTCGACAGTGGCGAAGTGCAGGTGAAGACCCTCGCAACCGGTGAGCAGCGAAGCGTGGCGTTCGACCAGATTGCGGAGGCGCTCCGCTCGTGACTCAGATCTCGCCTGAACGGATCGCGTCGATCGAGGCGCGCAAGCACGAGCTCGCTCAGGCGATGTCGCGCGGCGATGTTCCACCCGATGAATTCGTGCGCCTGTCCAAGGATTATGCCGCGATCGAGCCGGTGGCTGCGGCGGCGCGCGAAGTGCGTCGCCTGCGCGCCGAGCTCGACGTGCTGAACGGCATGATCGCCGATCCGACCGCCGAGCCCGAGCTCAAGGAAATGGCCGCGAGCGAGGCCGAGGAAATCCGCCGCAAGCTGCCCGAGGCCGAGCGCGCGCTCGCGATCAAGCTCCTGCCGCGCGACGCGGCGGACGACCGCCCGGCAATGCTCGAAGTTCGCGCCGGAACCGGCGGCGACGAGGCGGCGCTCTTCGCGGGCGACCTTTTGCGCATGTACCAGCGCTATGCCGAGGCCCAGGGCTGGCGCTTCGAACTCATCTCGGCGAGCGCGTCGGAGCTCGGCGGCTACAAGGAGGCCATCGCGTCGATCAACGGCCGCGGCGTCTTCGCGCGGCTCAAGTTCGAGAGCGGAGTCCACCGGGTCCAGCGCGTGCCCGTGACCGAAAGCGGCGGGCGAATCCACACCTCGGCCGCGACGGTCGCGGTGCTACCTGAGGCCGAGGATGTCGACGTTCACATCGACGACAAGGATCTGCGCATCGACGTCTACCGCTCGTCGGGCCCGGGCGGCCAGTCGGTCAACACCACCGACAGCGCGGTGCGGATCACACACCTTCCAACCGGCCTCGTCGTCATCCAGCAGGACGAGAAGTCGCAGCACAAGAACAAGGCCAAGGCGCTCAAGGTGCTGCGCACGCGCCTGTTCGAGCTCGAGCGCGAGCGGCTGGCAAGTGAGCGCGCCGGCGCGCGTAAGTCGATGGTCGGATCGGGCGACCGTTCGGAGCGCATCCGCACCTATAATTTTCCGCAAGGACGGATCACCGATCACCGCATCAACCTGACGCTGCACAAGCTAGACGCCGTCCTGGAAGGCCCTGGGCTTGGCGAACTGGTCGACGCGCTGGTTGCCGAGGACGAGGCCGAGCGGCTGGCAGGACTCGAGGACGCGTGAAGCCGGTCACCCGCGCGCTCGACGACGCGACGCGCCAGCTCAGCCAGACCAGCGACACGCCCCGGCTCGATGCCGAGCTGCTGATGGCCGAGGCGCTGCACATCGACCGCGACCGGCTGCTCCTTTCGCCGCCCGACGCCGCCGTCCCAAAGCGCTTTGCCAAGATGGTCGAGCGGCGCCTGAAGGGCGAGCCGGTCGCCTACATCACCGGCCGCCGCGCCTTCTGGAACATCGACCTGCACGTCGGTCCGGGAGTTCTCGTCCCTCGCCCTGATTCGGAAGTGCTGATCGCTTCGGCAATCGAGCATTTCGACGGGACGCCAGGTCCGCGGCGGATTATCGACCTGGGCACCGGTCCGGGGACCTTGCTGCTCGCCGCGCTCGACGTATGGCCCGCCGCCACGGGGCTCGGAATCGACGTCTCGCGCAGCGCTCTGTCCTATGCCTCGGCCAATGCGCGACGCCTTGCCTTCGAAGCGCGGCTGAAGCTGAAGCTCGGCAACTGGGCGGACGGAATTAGCGAGAGCTTCGACCTGGTCCTGTGCAATCCGCCCTATGTCGCCGAGGGTGCGAAGCTCGGGCCCGGGGTCCGCGAGTTCGAGCCCGACGAGGCCTTGTTCGCGGGCAAAAGCGGGCTCGACGCGTATCGGGTCCTCGCTCCACAGCTGCCGGCGCTGCTCAATCCGGGCGGACTTGCCGCCGTGGAAATCGGTCATGAC